>CAZQHA010000039.1:0-15599 GCA_964592795.1 uncultured Planctomycetaceae bacterium
CGCGCCGCCGAGGCTGTCGCTCCACGAGACCACGCTCGAGACGTCATTGGCGTCGACTTCGGTCGCGACGGCCGTGAGAACCGCCGGGAGACCGACGGCGATCGTGCTGGCGGAGCTCCCGATCGCGATCGACGCGTGCGACACGGGCAGATTCTCCGGACGGTTCGCATCGCCCCAGCCGACGACCAGCTCGCCGACGTCGACACCGGCGCCCTGCAGGATCGCTCGCGCGTCGTAGGTGAAGGGCTTCGCGCCGAAGTTGATCGAGTTGGCGAGCGCCGCCGGCGTCGGATTGCCGTACAGCATCGGGTAGAGCGGCGTGAAGACGTCCTGCAGCGTCATCGTGTGCACGAGCGCGCCGCCGATGAGGACGCGCACGATCGGCCGCGCGCCGCGGTAGTCGACCGCGAAGCCGTACGTGGTGTTCGCCGTGTCGTAGTTCGCTTGGAAGACGAGGTTCTTCCAGATGCCCGAGATCGAGTTGATCGACATCGAGGGCGGCGCGTTGACCGGCGAGCTCGACACGCAGCAGTAGGGGTCGATCGGCGGGTAGGCCGTGATCACGCCCTGGCCCATGTTGATCGGCGCGATGTGGCGCTTCGTTTCGAAGTAGCGGAACTCGCCGATCATGCCGGTGTTGGCACGGATCGCGCTCTTGTGGTTCGTGACGTAGCTCGCGCCGAGCGAGTCCGGCGAGAGGATCATCGCGCGGTTCGTCGTCGCGTCCTGGACGAGCACGACGGGATCGTGCTGCTGCGGCGTCTCGCGTCCGGCGTACGCGTGCTCGGGACCGAAACCCGTGCCCATGAACTCCGCGCCGAGGCGTCCCGCGGTGAAGAGGAGGTAGTGCGCCGGGAAGTGGAACGGCTTCGCCGCGCGGTCGGCGCCGGCGTTGATCGTCTGCTGGACGCCGGGCGCGGCCGCGTCGCCGTACACGAAGATGTGGAGCGGCTCCGACACGCCGATCATCGTGACCGGAGGCAGCAGGAACGGGACGCCGCTCTGATCGACGATCGCGTGCACGATCGGGTTCGCGCCGCTGTAGTCGATCGCGATGCCGTAGTAGGCCGAGCTCTGCGCCGAGCTGAACGTCGCGACGGTCGAGCCGCCGTAGCGCAGGACGCCGAGCGCGGAGAGGCCCAGGCTCTGCATGCTCGCGCCGCCGGGCGCGTCGAGCGACTCGGACGCCGTCGCGACGCCGAAGCCGAAGTCCGCCGCGGCGACTTCGCGGCGGCCCTCGAAGTAGTACCAGCCGCTGAACGGCTCGATCGCGACGTCCGAGCGCGCGGCGTGGATGCCGGGCTGCGGGAACGCCGCGCCGAGCTCGTCGTTCGAGAGCACCACCGACGGCGACTTGTCCCACTTGTTCAGGAGCACCGTGCCGCGCCCCGGAAAGGACGTCGCGCGCGCCGGATCGGTCCCTCGGTCGAACTCGACGAGGTTCTCGAATCCGTCGGCATCCGCGTCCAGCGCTGCGTCGTCGGCGAGCGGCGCCAACTCGTGGCGCACTTCGAACTCGTCCGGCATGCCGTCGGCGTCGGTGTCGCTCGAGAGCGGGCTCGTTCCGTGCGTGCTCACCTCGACGCCGTCCTTCAGCCGGTCGCCGTCGCTGTCGGCCACGGCGGGGTTCGTGCCCGCCGCGGTCTCCTCGTCGAACGTCAGTCCGTCGCGATCGGAGTCGACGTGACCGCCGCTGATGACGTGGACGATCACCGACGCGCGGCTCGTCGTGCCTTCGATGCCGGTCGCCGTCGCCGTGATCGTGTGCTTGCCGGTCGCGGTCGAAGAGAAGGCGAAGGTCGAGCCGGCCCCCGTCTGAGCGCTCGCGCTGTCCGTCCAGGCGATGTTCGAAGCGTTCGAGCTCGCGTTCAGCGTGATCTGCGAACCGCCGAGCACGACTCGATCGCCGCCGTCGATGGCGATCGTCGGCGGCGCGTTCCAACCGAGCACGAGCGTCTCGCCGCCGCGGTAGCGCCACGCGGCGAGCGCCTGCACGGCATCGAACGTGAACGGCGACAGGGCGACGTCGTTGCCCAGGTTGATCGTCTGCTGCACGCCGGCCGTCGCGGACTGGCCGTAGACCAGCGCGTACACCGGCGTGCGGATGGAGGGCAATGCCACGCTCCGGATCACGACGCCGGGACCGCCGGCGACCGCGCGCGCGACGAGCTGCACCTCCGGGTGAGCGCCGCGGTAGTCGAGCACGATGCCGTACGTGTCGTTGATCGCCGAGTTGAAGCCGCCGACGTTGACGCCGCCGTGGTAGATGCCGCCCGAGACGTTGACGCCCAGGCTCTGCGCGTCGAAGCCGCCGTAGCTCGAGAGCGACGCCGTCGCCGTGGCGATGCCGAAACCGTAGTTGCCGATCCCCGCGAGGCGCTTGCCCTCGAAGTAGTAGACGCCTTGGCCCGGCGCGATCGCGCGGTCGGAGCGCACGCCGCTCATGCTCCATCCGGAGTACGACACCGAGAGCCCGCCGCCGGAGAGCGAAATGCTTGCCGACTTGTCGGCGGCGTTCAGGATCGTGTGCGCGCGAGCGTCGCTCGCCAAGAAGACGACGGCGGCGAGGAATACCTTCGCGAGAAGGCGTGCGCGATCGGGAATCTTCATGCGGATCTCGATTCGAGCGTGCGGGCCGCGCCTGCCAGTGCGGTCCACGAACGCGGCGCGCGAGTCGCCGCGCAGCCGGATCCCGCGCTTCGTCGCGCGAATGCTCCGGTGCTCGGGAGCCTACAACGAGAATCCAAGCGAAGCGTCGTTCTGGATTCGACTTCGCGCTTCCTCGAGCGCGCGAACGGAAAAACGCGACGCTGGAGCGAAGGGCGTTCCGGTTCGGCGAGCGAACGGGAAAGGGCTTCCGCGTACGGCTCAGTCGTCCGCGCGAACGACTTGCAGGTCTCCTGGTCGCGGTCCCGCGCGCGTGAGCCAACCCGGAGCGAGCGAAACCCGCCAACCCGCGCCGGTGATCGTCACGGCGTCGATCGCGGTCGGAGCGGGCACCGTCAAGGTGTTGCCATCGAGCGACAACAACACTTGCTCGGCCTCGATGCTGCCCCAGTCCCCGCCGACGCGGAACTTCGGATAGATCGTCCCCGCGCCCGGGATGGGCGTGACACCCGCCGTGACGAACGACGCGTTGCGTCCGCGCGGGACGACGAGCACGGGGCCCTCGACGAAGAGTCGCCGCAGCTCGGCGACGCGGAGCGCGTGCTCGCGCTCCCGCTTCGCCTCCGCTTCTCGGAGCGCGGTGCCGCCGTAGCGCGACTCGGCCGCACCGAGGTTTCCGTGGATGTCGAGGCTTCTCGACCCGGCGAGCAGCGAGCCCAGATCGTCCGAAGCCTTCACGCGCCGCGTCCAGCCCGGCGACCACTCGTCGAGCAACAGGCCGTACGCCGCGCCCGTCGCGTAGGCGAACGTACGCACGAAACTCTCGGTCAGCGGAGCGCGATTCAGCTGATCGATCGCGTCGAGAACGGCGCCCTCGCGCGTCGGCGCGGCCGCCACCGTGCCCGTGTACTGCGCGAGCCCTTCGTTGATCTCGCTGCGCCGCTCGGCGTCCACTGCGTCGGGGAACCGATCGCGCCGCGCTGTTCGGAACGCGAGCGCATCGACCACGCGGGCCACGCGATCGGGTGGCTGCGCCTCGAGCGCCTTCGCGAGAGCGCGCCACTCGAGCTGCAGCCAGTAGCGGCCTTCGAGCGTGTCGAGGTGCGCGTTCTCCCGATCGCTCGCGGACACGAAGAGCCCGAGCTTTGGCTGAACGCGATGGAAGAGCTCGTGCATCATGATCCTCGCGCGCGCGCGCTCGTCGATCGGGAACGTCGACCAGACGAACGTCGACCAGCGCTCGCCACCCCATTCCATCGCCGCGTTCGCGTACCCCAGCGCCGCGGGCCATGGATCCGTGGGAGCGGCTTGGTTCGTCGCGATCGTTCGCGTGGCGGCGTCGGCGAACACCATCGGACCGCACAGCGAGATGCCCCAGATGCGTCCGTCCTCGCGCTTGCAGAGCTCCGAAGCTTGTTCGAAGTACATCCTCGCGCGCCCTTCGTCGACCTGCGCGAACGCCGGGACGGCGAGGCAGGCCGCGGCCGCGAATGTGGCTCGAATCATGGCTTCGTGCGCGAGAGCGCCCGCGCGGGAAAGTCGGGATAGGGAGCGTAGTCGAGAGGCTTGCGGTACACCGACCGCACGTCGATCCGCTCCGCCGCGCACCACGGATCGCCTGTCGCAAGGTGCTCCACCCAACGCTCGAGGCACCGGGCGCCGCGCTCCGCGATGCGCCGGTCGAGCTCGCGCGGGTGCTTCGCATCGCCGATCGGGACCACCTCCTGATGCAGGATCTCGCCGCGATCGATCTCCGCGGTGACGCGGTGACGCGGTGCAGCGTGTAGCCCGTGTGCGTCTCGCGGTGCTTGAGGCACCAGTACGACGGCAACGGGCCGCGGTAGCACGGAAGCAGCGACGGATGGAAGTTGACGAAGCTTTGAAAGCGCGCGATCGCGCTCTGGCGGAAGATCTGGTTGAAGCCCGCGATCACCGCGTGATCGCCCGGCGCGATGCGATCGAGGAAACGCTGCGAGTTGACGTCGAGGACGACCAGCACGCGCAGCCCAAGGCGCATCGCGACCGCGCGGCGACGTCGCAGCCCGTTCCACGGCCGCAGCAAGACGTCGAACGGCCCGCGGTCGGGCTCGCTCCGGCGCCGTTTGCCCGACAACACGACGCGGACGTCGAGCTTCTGCTCGCGCGAAAGGCGCGCCGCGGCCCGCGCGTACGCGGCTCCGTAGTTGTCGTTGCAGAAGAGGTAGAGGACCACGGTCGTTTCCCGGTCACGATCGCCTATGATCGCGCCATCGTGCAACCGACCCAGATTCTAGAGAGCAACGGCGTCGACGACGCCCTTCGGGCCGACCGCTTCCTCTTGTTCAAGCACTCGCTGACCTGCCCGATCAGCGCGCGGGCCTTCCGCGAGTACATTGCCTTCCTGGCCGGGGATCCCGGCGTGCCGACCGGCTGGATCGACGTCGTCGGGCAGCGGCCGTGGTCGCAACGCGTCACCGACAAGACCGGCGTCGTGCACCAGTCGCCGCAGGCGCTGATGTTGCACAAGGGCAAAGTCGTCTGGCACGCGAGCCACGGCGAGATCACGAAGGATGCGCTCGCCGATGCGGCGAGCCGCTGAGCTCACCCGCGCGTTAACCCGTAAGAAGGCTCGGGAAAACCCGGAGGGTCGAGCCTAGATTCCGCGCCGTGTCACGGATCTGGTACGGCGCGCTCTTCGTTCCGGTGTCGATCGCCGGCCTCTACGGCATGCACCGCTACGTCTGGGCGCGATTCGTCCGCGACACGGGCATCGCGAGGCGGTGGAAGATCGCCGCGACGGTCTCGCTGCTCGTCCTGGGTCTCTCGATCGCGGTCGCATTCGTCGGCCGTCGCAGCCTGGTCGGCGAGGGCAGCGCCGGCGTGACGTTCACGGCGTACACGTGGCTCGGCCTGCTTTTCTACGCCGTGCTGATGCTGGGCCTGCTCGACTTGCTACGGATGCTCGTTTGGGTGAAGGGTCGCTTCGCCCCGCGCGTTCGCGAGATCGAGCCGCCCGCGGTGCCGGATCGCCGCGTCTTCCTCGCGCGATCGCTCGCCGGCGCGGCGGCGGTCGGCGCGGGCGGCGTGTCGTTCAGCGGCTACCGCTCGGCCACGGGCGAGATCGTGACGCCGGAGATCCCCGTGAAGCTCGAGCGCTTGCCGCCGGCGCTGTCGGGCTACCGCATCGCTCAGCTCAGCGACGTCCACATCGGACCGCTGCTCGGCGGGCGGTTCCTCGAGTCCGTCGTCGAGAAGACGAACGCGCTCCGTCCGGACCTGGTGGTGATCACGGGCGACCTCGTCGACGCGCCCGTGAGCGTCATCGCGAAGCAGATGGAGCCTCTCGCGAAGCTGCGCGCGCGCCACGGCGTCGCGTTCGTCACCGGCAACCACGAGTACTACTCGGGAGCGGTCGACTGGATCGAGTTCCTGGCGCGGCGCGGGATCCGCGTGCTCCTGAACGATCGCGTAACGATCGGCGACGCCGGCGCGAGCTTCGACCTCGCGGGCTTGCCCGACATCCGCGCCGGCAAGCAGATCGCCGAGCACGCCGTCGACATGCGGCGCACGCTCCTGGCGCGGGATCCGGAGCGCGAGCTCGTGCTGCTCGCGCACCAGCCGGCCGCGATCGACCACGCCGAAAAGCAGGGCGTCGGCTTGATGATCTCCGGGCACACGCACGGCGGGCAGATGTGGCCGTTCGGCGCGCTCGTCTCGCTGGTGCAGCCGTACGTCGCGGGCCTCTACCGACATTCCGACGGCACGCAAGTCTACGTGTCGCGCGGTACCGGCTTCTGGGGACCGCCGATGCGCGTGTGGAATCCGGCCGAGATCGCGAGCCTCGTGCTGACGACGTGATCCGCGTAGGCGCGGGCGACCGACCGAGGATAGATTCGATCGGGCGTCCGCGCGGACACGGACGCGTACGTGGACGACCGTCGACTCGCCGAACGCTCGCTCGTCGCCCGCGCCTTCGAGCCGGTCGATCCCTCGTCGCTGGCCGCGTTGCGCATCGCGTTCGGTCTCTTGATGACCATCGAGGTCATCCGCTTCTTCGCGCTGGGGTGGGTGAAGGAGGAGTACATCGACCCGCCGTTCCACTTCACCTATGCCGGGTTCGAGTGGGTGAAGCCGTGGCCGGGCGAGGGGATGTACTGGCACTTCGCGCTGCTCGGGCTGTGCGCGATCGGCGTGACGATCGGGTTCGCGTACCGCGCCAGTGCGGGGCTCTTCTGCATCGGCTTCACGTACGTCTTCCTGCTCGAGAAGGCGCGCTACCTGAACCACTTCTACCTGATCTGTCTCCTGTCGTTCCTGGTGACGCTCGTGCCGGCGCATCACGCGTGGTCGGTCGACGCGCGCATCCGCGGCGAGGAACGTTCCGTGCCGGCCGGGGCCGTCTGGCTCTTGCGCGCTCAGATCGGGCTCGTCTACTTCTTCGCCGGGATCGCGAAGCTCAACGGCGATTGGCTGCGCGGCGAGCCGCTGCGCATGTGGCTCTCCGAGCGCGCCGATCATCCGCTTCTCGGGCCGGTGCTCGACACCGAGTGGTGCGCGTACTTGTTCAGCTACGGCGGCCTGGCGCTCGATCTTTTCGCGTGGCCGCTGCTCGAATGGAAGCGCACGCGACTCGTCACATTCCTCGTGACGTGCGTGTTCCACCTGCTGAACGCCGCCGTGTTCGGGATCGGGATCTTCCCGTGGATGGCGATGGCGGTCACGACGATCTTCTTCGAGCCGGATTGGCCGCGGCGCCTGCTGCGCAGGCCGGCGCGGGTGTACGCGCCGGTCGCGGTGAGCTATCCGAAGCAACGCGCCATCGTCGCGCTGGCGGGCACGTACATCGTGCTGCAGTCGCTGATCCCGCGGCGTCACTTCTAGTCCCCGGGCTCCGACCACTGGACGGAGGAAGGGCACAACTTCTCGTGGCACATGAAGCTGCGCGACAAGGAATCGACGGCGATCTTCTTCCTCACCGACGCGGACACGAAGAAGCTCAGCATCGTGGATCCGCGCAGCGAGCTCACTTCGGACCAAGTGTCCAAGATGTCCGGTCGACCCGACATGATCCTCGAGTACGCGCAGCACCTCGCGCGCACGCGCGCCGCGCCCGGCCAGCGGCTGGAAGTGCGCGCGCGCGTCCTGACGTCGCTCAACGGCCGGTCGCCGCAGCTCTTGATCGATCCGAACGTCGACTTGGTCGGCCAGTCGCGCGGGCTCGCGCCTTCGGATTGGATCGTTCCGCTCTCGACGCCGCTGCGTCGACCGCAGAAGTGAGCCCGAGCTCGCGCATCAGCGAGCGCGCGTCGGCCGGCGCGCGCAGCTTGACGTCGGTGTTGTCGAAGTAGCAGAAGACATCGCGTCCGCACGCTTCCCGCGGCGCCGCGCCGCCGACGCGCACCGCGCCCTTCGGCAGGTCGCGCGGCTCGCGCCCGGCGTGCCACGCGCGGATGCGCTCGGCCCACCGCGCGATCGCGGCGGCGCCGTAGCCGCTCTGGTAGATCTCGCGGTCGCCGTGCAGGCGCAGGTACATGAAGTCGGCGGTGACGTCGCGCGGCATCGGCCACTTGCGCGCGGTCTCGGCGATCACGAGCGCGACGCGGTGCGCTCGAAGCATCGCGATGAACCGCTCGTCGAGAAAGCTCTCATGGCGGATCTCGACCGCGTGCCGCATCGGACGCGGGCGATCGATCGAGAGGCGGCTGCGCCCGTGCATGCGCGGGTGCCGGCGGCGTGCGAGCGCGAGTGCCGCCTCCGTCTCGCGCGGCACGAGCCCGAGGAACGCTTCGAACCGCTCGGGCTCGAACTTCATCTGCGGCGCGAACTGCCACAGGATCGGACCGAGCTTCTCCCGCAACGCCAGCACGCCCGACGCCAGGAAGTTCGCGAGCGGCTGCTCGACGTCGCGCAGCTTGAGCATGTGGGTGATGAACCGCGGTCCTTTCACCGTGAACACGAACGACGCCGGCGTCTCGCCGTACCAGCGAGCCCAGCTCTCCGGCCGCTGCAGCGAGTAGAAGGAGCCGTTGATCTCGAGTGTCGTGAAATGGGCCGCGGCGTAGCGCAGCTCGAGCCTCTGCGGCAGATCCCTCGGATAGAACACACCGCGCCACGGCGGATACCGCCAGCCCGAGATGCCCACTCGGATGCGTCGCGCGCTCATCGACGCTCCTTGACCTGCGCGAGGCCGGTCAGCAAGTACGGATTGATCGCGAGCAGGTCAGGAGGACGTGCGCCGAGCGACGTGGACGGGTCATTCGGGGATTCTGGGTACTTGGCGGATCGTGAGCCGCCGTGGTACGCAGCGCATCATGGGCGCACCGACTCGATTCGCGATCGGCCTCCTCGCCGGCCTCGCGCTCTTGACGGGGATCGGGTACTTCGCGTGGATGCGCACGACGCGCGATTGGTTCGAGCGCGATCTGGCGCTGCGCTCGAAGCTCGCGGTCGCGGCGGCGCGGGGAAGCCTCGCGCGAAATTGGGACAGCGATCGCGACCGCCTCTCGGAGACGCTGGCCGACATCAGCCGCGACGAGCGCATCATGGGCGCGGTCGCGTGCTCGCCGCTGGGTGAGATCGTCGCGAGCACGCCGTCGTTCCCGCACGAGCTCGCGGGGCGCGCGGCGCTGGAGCGCATGCGCGGCGAGGTCGGCGCGGACGCCGAATCCTGGTCGGAGCTCGTCGAGCTGCCGTCGGGCACGGTGCAGCTCAGCGTCTCGCGCATCGACGACGCCGAGAAGAAGCCGCTCGGCGTCGTGATGCTGCTCCACGACCTCAGCTACGTCGATCGGCGCGACGCGACTTCGCGCAACTTCCTGCTCGTCGGATTCTTCGGGCTCTCGCTCGCGGCGTCCGCGGTGACGTTCGCGGCGGCTCACTTCGCTCGGCGCGGCTCGATCGCGGAGCTCCACCGGGCGCTCACCGGCGCGCCCACCGCGGAATTCCAACCGCTCGTGAGCGACGTGCGCGCGCTCGTCGAGCGCTTGGCGCGCGAGCGCGAGTCGCCCGGCGAGCGCTGGAACCCCGAGAAGCTGCGCTCGACGCTGACGCAGTACCTGCAGGGCGAGCGTCTCGTGTTGCTCGCGAACCGTGAGCCGTACATCCACCAGCGCGGCGACGGCGGCGTGAAGGTGCTCCACCCCGCGAGCGGCCTCGTCACGGCGCTCGAGCCCGTGATGCGCGCGTGCTCGGGCGTGTGGGTGGCGCACGGCAGCGGAAACGCCGACCGCGAGACCGTCGACGAGCACGATCGCATCCGCGTGCCGCCCGGCGAGGACTCGTACTCCCTGCGGCGCGTGTGGCTCTCCGACGAGGAAGAGCGCGGCTACTACTACGGCTTCTCGAACGAGGGCTTGTGGCCGCTGTGCCACGTGGCGCACGCGCGGCCGATCTTCCGCGAGGAGGATTGGCGCCACTACGAGCTCGTCAACCGGAAGTTCGCGGACGCCGTGTGCGAGGAGGTCGACACCGACGACCCGATCGTGCTCGTGCAGGACTACCACTTCGCGCTCGCGCCGCGGATGATCCGGCAGCGCCTGCCGAAGGCGACGATCATCACGTTCTGGCACATCCCCTGGCCGAGCGCCGAGCGCATCGGCATCTGTCCGTGGCACGACGATCTGATCTCGGGGCTCCTGGGTTCGAGCATCCTCGGCTTCCACACGCAGCTCCACTGCAACAACTTCATCGATTCGGTCGACGCGTTCATGGAGAGCCGCATCGACCGCGAGAGCAACGCGATCGTGCAGGGCGATCGACGGACGCTCGTGCGGCCGTATCCGATCTCGATCGAGTGGCCGGAGAGCCGCCTCGAGGGCGTTCCGCCCGTCGCGGAGTGCCGGCGGCTCGTGCGCGCGCAGCTGGGACTTTCCGAGAACGCGCTGCTCGGCGTCGGCGTGGATCGACTCGACTACACGAAGGGGATCGAGGAGCGGCTCGGCGCCGTCGACGCGCTGCTCGCGCGGCATCCCGAGTACCGCGGCAGGTTCACGTTCGTGCAGATCGCGGCGCCCAGCCGCACGAAGATCGCGCGCTACCAGGAGCTCAACGATCGGGTCGAAGCGCTGGCGCGCGAGATCAACACGCGCTGGGGGAAGGGGAGGTACACGCCCATCGTCCTCTTGCGCGCGCACCACGAGCCGCCGGTCGTGTTCCGGTACTACCGCGCCGCGGATCTCTGCTACGTGAGCAGCCTGCACGACGGCATGAACCTCGTCGCGAAGGAGTTCGTCGCCGCGCGCGACGACGAGCAGGGCGTGCTCGTGCTGAGCGAGTTCACGGGCGCGGCGCGCGACCTGACGGAAGCGCTCGTCGTCAACCCCTACGACCTGCGGCAAGCCAGTGACGCGCTCGACGCGGCGATCCGCATGTCGAGCACGGAGCAGCGCGAGCGGATGCAGTCGATGCGGCGATTGATCGCCGAGTTCAACGTCTACCACTGGGCCGGGCGGATGCTCGTCGACGCCGCGGAGCTGCGCCGGCGCGAGCGCGTGTCGGGGCGGCTTTCGCCGATCTCGATCCGCCGTCTCTACCGCGCGTGAGCGCCGCGAGCATCGCCTTCGACGCGACGAGTCGATAGCTCGCCTGCGCGAGGTCGGAGAGCTCGCCCCAGTCGATGCGCCCGCCGACGCGCAGGCTCGTCCAACCGTGCTTGCCGATGTACGGAGCGGTGAAGAAGCGCGGGCTCTGGATCAGCGCTTGTTGGGTCGGCAGCTCGGCCTTGAACACGAAGCACAGCTCGCCCTTGTACTCCTCGAGCACGGCGAAGGTCCTCTTGCCGGCTTGGAACGTCGGGTGGCCGAACGTGACGGTCTCGCGCGCCTGCGGGAGCGCGAGGCAGATCGCGCGCACCTTTCTCAGGATCGAGTCCGGCGACATGGCCGCAGTCTAGCTCAGGAAGTCCCGCATGCAGCCCGCCCGGGTCTCGTCCCGATAAGGAAGCGCCATGGACTTCGTCTTCGCCGGCATCCTGTGTCTGCCGCTCGTGACCTACGCCTTCGTCATGCGAGCGCGCATGTCGCGGTGGCGCGCGCTCGCGAGAGAGCTCCGCGCCGAGTACGTCGAGGGTCGGTGGTGCCTCGGTCTGGGGCAGATCGTCGGAGAGCACTTCGTGATCTCGCTCGAGAAGATCGGCAAGGGGCTCTTCACGAAGATCTGCATGCGGGCCGCTTCCGATCCCGGCGTGTTCCACCTGAAGCGCGAGTTCTTCCGCGAGGGATCCGATTGGAAGTTCGCGAAGGTGCCGGGCACGCGGACGGAGCGCGTGTTCGCCTGGGGCGTGACGCTCCCCGGCTACGTCGATCCGTCGCCGGACGAGCGCGAGCGGCTCGAGCGGTTCCTGCCGCGATCCCTGCTCGGAATCGAGCGCGCGCTCGACGAAGCGCGCATCCGCGACGTCACGATCCGGGACGGCGTCGTGACGACGCACTTGAGCGGCGTCGTGTCGAGCCCGACGCGGCTCGAGCGGTCGCTCGACGCGCTGCGCGCGATCGCGTCGCGCTAGCGACGTCCGCGGCGCGCCGTTCGAGCTCGAGCAAGGAGCGCTTGCGCCACAGCCCTCCACCGTAGCCGCACAGCGAGCCGTCGGATTCCACGACACGGTGACACGGAATCAGGATCGCGATGCGGTTCTGACCGTTCGCGCGTCCGACGGCGCGAGGACCGGCGGGGCAATGGAGGTCGTGCGCGAGCTCTCCGTACGTGCGCGTCGTGCCCATTGGGATCGAGCGCAGCGCGTTCCAGTGGCGCAGTTGGAACGGAGTGCCGGCCAGCGCGAGCGGTACGGTGAAACGGGTGAGCCTGCCCGAGAAGTAGCGTTTCAATTCTCGTGCGAGCTGCGCGACATGTCGATTCGCGCCCGGAACGATGTCCTCGCCGAACCATCGACGGAGGGATTCAGCCTGCGATGCGATCGCGGGGCGATCAGCGAACTCGAGCAGACAGATCCCGTCGCGGGTCGCGACGACGAAGAGCGGGCCGAGAGGCGAATCGAGCTGAGAGACGAGAAGAGGCATGAAGCAACAGGCTAACTGCGGCCCCAAGGCAGGTGCAGCGGTTTCATGGCCCCCGAGGGGCGAGGAACGCACATGCCGACGAGGCGATTCCGCCGACTGCGTTGCGGCAATACAAAGGCAAGCTGCAGTTCGCTGAGCAACGCAGCCGGCGGTTAAACAAGAAGAGAAGACATGTCTTCTCTTGTCTTCTCTTGTCTGCTTCTTCTCTTCTCTTCCTAACTTAACCGCCGGCTGCTGCGCTCAGCGGCTCTCAGGTCGCCTTGGTATTCCCGCGCAGCAGTCGGCGGAATCGCTTCGTCGGCATGTGCGTTCCTCGCGCCTTTGGGGCCATGAAACCGTTGCAGCTGCCTCGGGGGTCCAACTCGGCCGCTACCGAACAATTCCCTGCCTGAGGGCCAGCAGCACTGCTTCCGACTTCGAGTGGACGTGCAGCTTCTCGTAGATGTGACGGATGTGGAAACGCACGGTGTCGATGGAGAGCGAGAGCTCCCTCGCCGCGGTCTTGTAGCTGTGTCCCTCGGCAAGCAGCTTCAAGATCTGCTCCTCGCGCGCAGAGAGCTTCGTCTCTTCTCGCTTCGGCGGAGCGACGCGCGAGAACATCGTGACCACCTTGCGGGCGATCTCGGGCGACATCGGCGCGCCGCCGCCGTGGAGCTCGCGGATCGCCTCGACGAGTCGCGACGGGGGCGTGTCCTTCAACAAGTAGCCGCTCGCGCCGGCGCAGATCGCTTCGAAGACGTGCTCGTTGTCGGCGAACACCGTGAGCATGAGGATCTGCAGCGCAGGAGATCGTTCGCGCAGGAGGCGCACCCCCTCGATGCCCGACATGCCGGGCAGGTGGATGTCGCACAGCGCGACGTCGGGCTGGATGCCACCGATCGCGGCGAGCGCCTTCTCCATCGACGGATACGCTCCGCACGTCTTGAGGCCGGGTGTGCCGTCGATCAACGCCGCGAGGCCCTCGCGGGTCTGGTCTTGGTCCTCGACGATGACGACTTCGATCAAGCGATCGCTCATGACGCGTCCGCGAGGCTAGGGGACGGTGCCGGAGCGGGCAACCCCATGAACATGTGGGGCGATCAGCCGCACGCCGCCGCGCGGCGCAGCAGCAGCTCGCGCTCGCGCGCGTTCTGGTTCAGCGCCGCGGCGCGCTCGAACTCCGCGCGGGCCTCCGCGTTGCGGCCCAGCTTCGCCAGCAAGTCGCCGCGCACGCTCCACAGCCACGTGTAACCCGCGAGCGCGGTCTCGCGGCGGAGTCGATCGACGAGCGCGAGGCCGGCCGCCGGTCCGTCCTTCATCCCGGCGGCGACCGCGCGGTTGAGCTCGACGACCGGCGAGGGCGCGACCTCGAGCAGCGCGTCGTACAGCGCGACGATGCGCGTCCAATCGGTCTCGCTCGCCGTGCGCGCTCGCGCGTGACACGCCGCGAGCGCGGCCTGCAGCGCGTAGTACCCGCGCGCTCCGCCGAGCGACTCGGCCTGCGCGAGCGCCGCCAATCCGCGCGCGATCGGCACGCGATCCAACTTCCCTCGATCCTGGTCAGAGCGCGTCGATCGTGAGATGGAGATCGGTCGGTGCCACTCGACCGATCACACCATCCGCGCGCTCCTACGCGAAGTCGCTTTCCTCGAAGCAGGGCCGGATCTCGACCTCGCAGTCCTCGCCCGGGTGCGGATGCGGGCAGCGCTTCAGCCACTCGACGGCCTCCGCCATCGACTTGACTTGCCACAGCCAGTATCCGGCGACGAGCTCCTTCGTCTCCGCGAAAGGGCCGTCGATCACCGAGCGCTTCGTGCCCGAGAAGCGCACGCGCTTGCCGTGCGAGCTGGCCTTGAGCCCGTCGCCCGCCAGCATCACGCCGGCCTTCACCAGCTCCTCGTTGAACTTGCCCATCGCCGCGAGGAGATCCGCGCTCGGCATTTTCCCTGTTTCGGAATCCTTCGACGCCTTGACCAGCACCATGACTCGCATCGTTGCCACTCCTGTTCGTTCGTCGTTCGAGGGCTCCCTGCCCTGACTCTGCCGCAGCGTCGAACGGAGTTCGTGAAGATCGACACGCGGGCGGAAAAAGCCGGCACAGTGCCCATCCGAGTCCGCGGCGACAAGCAGTTACGGCCGATCGGAGCTAGAATCGGACCGCTCGCCGCTGTTCTTCGCCCCCAGTCGAACCGCCGCTTGCGCGGTGGTCGTATGGCTTGTGGGAGGGCTTCTCCGATGCAGACGCGCTCGTTCGCGATCGCTGGGATTGGGCACTGGACAAGTGGGTTCGTCACGTCGGCGGCGATCGCTGCCGCAGCGTCCGCCGAAGTGCGGCTGATCGACGAGGCCGGCAACGGGAGCTTCACGGAGATCCAAGCGGCCATCGACGCGTCGGTAGACGGCGACACGCTGCTCGTGAATCCGGGGATCTACGCCGGGTTCACGGTCGACCAGAAGGCCGTGTGGATCCTGGCCACCGTCGACGACGCGGTCACGATCTCGGACACCGTCCGGATCGAGAACCTGACGTCGACGCAGTCCGTCGTGCTGTACGGGCTCTCCGTCGAGGTGGATTGGTCGCCCGGCTCGCCGGCGCAGGTGCCTGCGCTCGACCTGTCGAACAATGCCGGTCACGTCCGCGCGCGGAACTGCAGCTTCACCGGAGCGGACGGTGTCCACCTTCCTTCGACGTTCAGCAACGGCGGACCCGGAGCGAGCATCGCCAGCTGTCTCTCCGTCGCGTTCACGGAGTGCACCTTCGTGGGCGGAGACGCGGACACCTCCTGCATCGAGGATCTGTTCGAGGTCGTCTGCAACGGACTGTTCGGCCGCGGCGGTCACGGGGTCTCGACGACGCTTTCGATCTCGGCGTTCTACGACTGCACGCTGACCGGTGGGAAGGGCGGCGAAGTCGCGTTCGAGGGTGATGCAGGAACCGGCGGCAGCGGCGTCGACGTTCCGACGTTCGCGATCTTCGCATCGGGCTCGCGTTTCCAGGGCGGCGTCGGGGGGCGCGACATC
>CAZQHA010000040.1:0-15584 GCA_964592795.1 uncultured Planctomycetaceae bacterium
GGGTCGTCTGGTCGGGGATCGGCGCCGCGCTCGTCCTCTCCGTGCTTCACGTATCGTCGATCGCGAGCGCGATCGTCGCGTCACCGCTCCCGGCGAGCGCCCGAACGATCGCGCTCGTGGCGATCGCCTGGCTGATCCCGGCGTTCGTCCCGGATAGGTTCGCGCGGACTGCGCTGTTGCGCGCAGCGCCGCCGAGCGACTGGACTGCATCCACGATGGAGTTCGTGCCGATCCTAGCTTGGCTCGCCGCTGCGCTCCTCCTAGAAGTCACCCGCACACGACGCGCATGAGATACGGAATCCTCGGAGACATCCACGCCAATCTCTCGGCGTTGCGCGCCGTGCTGGATCGGCTGCAAACCGAGCGAGTGGATCGCGTCATCAGCGTCGGCGACGTGGTCGGGTACGGCGCGGCCCCGCGCGAATGCATCGCGCTCGTGCGGGACATCGGCGCGGTCGTGGTGAAGGGGAATCACGACGCCGCGTGCGTCGGCGAGATCGACATTCGCTACTTCAACAACTACGCGCGTGACGCGGTGCGCTGGACGCAGGGCATCCTGAAAGAGCAGGACTGCGAGTGGCTGGCGTCGTTGCCCATGATCGCGGATCTCGATCACTGCAGCGTTGGACACGGCACGTACTACAAGCCGGAGCTGTTCGACTACATCCAGAGTACGACCGACGCGGATCCGTCGCTCGACGCGATGACGCTGCCGGTGTGCTTCGTGGGGCACACCCACGTTCCGGTGACGCTGATGCGCTTGAAGGAGGATCCGCTGCGAACCGCGTACACGATCGATCCCGAGATCGATCTGTCCGACTCGACGCGCGCGCTGATCAACGTCGGCAGCGTCGGGCAACCCCGCGACGAAGATCCGCGAGCGGCGTACGCCGTCTACGATTCCGAGCTGGACCGCGCTTGGATTCGGCGTGTCGCGTACGACATCGAAGAAGAGGCGCATCGCATTCGGAGTGCGGGGCTTCCGAGCGTGCTCGCCGATCGATTGTTCCTCGGCGTCTGAACGAGCACCACGCGCTCGACGCGGGAGCGAGAGCGAGCCCGCGGCAGCACGACAATCGTGCGTGCAGCCACAATCCGCGCACGCCGACTGTCGGAGGTGCGCGCGAGAGTCTTCAGCGCGCGCCGGCCCGCTCGATCATCCGCCGTTGCGTGCGACGCTCACCCGATGTCGCCGCGATGCGTGCTCGGATTCCGCGGCCGCGCGGTGTCAACCGTTGTTGCGCAGGTAGGCGAGCGGCGCCGGCAACTTGTGGATTCCGGCTTCACCGAGGCTCGACCGGAAGAGCAATTGGATGTCGCGCAACGGGTTCTCGTCGCCGCGGAAGACGAACCGCCGAGCTCGCGGATGGGATCCGACGGTGACCATGAGCTCGAGGATCGACGCGGCGTTGCACGTGTGCCCCTCGACCTTCATCTCCACCGGCGTGCCGTAGTGGTTGACGATCCCCACGATCAGCGCCGCCGGCCGAGCGTGCAGCGTGATGTCCTCGGGAAGCTCGACTTCGAGCTCTTGGACGTTCGTGTAGCTCGGCAGCAGGTCTTCGGCCAACGCCCGACCACGGCGCATGAACTGCGCGGCCCAGAACAGCAGGTGGTTGAGCGAGATCTCGCGCACCTCGACGCGCGCCACGAGCGCCGAGAGCCGGCGCTCGACGAGCTCGTTCCTCGAACCGCTCTCGTGACGCTCCACGAAGTGAGTCAGGTGAGTGACCGCTTCGAGCAGGTGCAGCGCCGCGGACACGTGACCGCGCAGCTTCGGCAGTCGGCTGTCGCGCGCCTCGAGCACCGTGTTCTTCACGTGCGTGTCGTAGGCGGACTGGAGGTTGTGCACGGTGGCCTCGTAGACCCGCGCTTGCTCCTCGGAGCACGTGCGTCGCAGGTAGGCTTCGCGTTCCGCCTCGTCCTGGATGCGTCGCACGGCGATCTCCTCGAACATGCCGCACGCCTGCAGGAACTTCGAGGCGACCTCGGCCACGCGCTGCTCGTCGTCCTCGAGGTCGACTTGTCCCATGTTGCGCGGGAGCTTGCGGCGCGGGACGTCGGCGCCGTAACGGCTCTCGGGGAAGCTCTCCGAAGTGACGCGCAGGCCGAGCGCGTGACCCTCGTCCAGCGCGGCCGCGAGCAACGCGCGCTGCCGATCCCTGAGGAACGTCTTCGTCTTGCCGATCGACGCGATCGCTTGGTCCGAATCGCGCACGGAGAGCACGGTGCCGTAGCTCTCGATGCGACGCTCGAGATGCGCGATGCTGAACCCCGCGAGCGCCAGCCCGCGCAGCGATGCGACGAGCTCTCGGAAGAACGCGTACGTCCGGTTGTGGCGCGCGCCGTAGTCGTCGAGCAGCGCCTCGAGCGTGTCGGTCTCGCTGATCAGCTGGAAGAACTGCGCGCGCGTCCAGTCCGCGTCGGAGCGGCCGAGCAACGTGTTCGCCAGACGGAACAGCATCTCCGACTGGTGCTCAAGGACGCTCGCGAAAGCTTTTTCGGGGACGATTTCTTCCAGGGAGGCTTCGGTCATGACGGAAGCGGGGATCGCTCGGGCGAATCGTACCGAAACACCTCCCGCGATGGGCCATCCGTTCACGCGTCGAGCGCGTGAGCTCGCCCCGCCGCCGCGCACCGGTCCGAGCCGCGCGCGCAGCTCAAGGTCCGCATTCTGGCCAGTCGATGGGAGGGGAACTCACGCCCAGGCGGGCCGTGTCCTCGCTCGAACCCCAGACCGGAGACTTGCCATTTCTGCCGAACGCTGCCTGGAAACGTACCTGCAGGAGATCAACGAGGTCCCGTTGCTCAGCGCCGAGGAAGAGCTCGCGCTCGGCAAGCGCATCAAGAGCGGCGACCTCGAAGCGCGCGAGCACATGATCCGCGCGAACCTGCGCCTCGTGGTCTCCGTTGCGAAGATGTACACGGACCGCGGACTGTCGCTGCAGGACCTGATCGCGGAAGGGAACATCGGCCTGATGAAGGCCGCGGAGAAGTACGATCCCGACGCGGGCTGCCGGTTCTCCACCTATGGAACGTGGTGGATCAAGCAAGCGATCCGACGCGCGCTCACGAACACGGTCAAGCCCGTCCGCGTTCCGAGCTACATGTCGGAGCTGATCTCGCGCTGGCGAGTCGTGAGCCAGGAGCTCGCGTACTTGCTCGGCCGCGCGCCGACCGTCGAGGAGGTCGCCGAGGAGCTCGGCATCCCCGAGGAGAACTGGCCGCTGCTCAAGCGCACGATCACGGTCTCGGGGATGGGGCCGCAGGTCTCGCTCGACGTCCTGTCCGCCGGACAAGAGAAGGTGGAGGACTCGACGTCGCAGGCGCCGGACGAGCAGATGCTGAACGCGGACCTGATCGCTAAGCTGGGCGAGCTCCTCGACGTCATCGACGAGCGCGAAGCGACGATCCTGCGCTTGCGTTACGGGCTGGGCTCCACGACCGGCGAGACGATGACGCTCAAGGAGATCGGCAAGGTCGTGGGTTTGACTCGGGAGCGCGTGCGGCAGATCGAACAAGAAGCGCTGCGCAAGCTCTACGGAGTCATGAGCGAGGAATGACATGGCAAGACCCCAGGCGGGGCCCCCGCCTGGCGTCGGGGATGGGGATCGCGCGAAGCATGCGCCGATCGACGGCCGCGCGGAGACCGCGCCGATCGACGGTCGCGCGGAAACCGCGCTCGAGGGCACGCCGCTCTACGTCCACCTGCCCTTCTGCGCCGCGAAGTGCCACTACTGCGATTTCTTCTCCGTAGCGGCCGAAGGGCACGATCGCGGCGCGATGATCGACGCGATCCTCCACGAGGCCCGCGTTCGCGCTCCGCAACGTCCACGCACGGTGTACTTGGGCGGCGGAACGCCTTCGCTCCTCGCCATCGACGAGCTCGAGCGGCTGCTCGACGGACTCGACGCCTGCACCGGCTTCCGCGAGAGCGCGACCGAGGTGACCGCGGAGTGCAATCCCGAGAGCCTCGACGAGGCGAAAGCCCGAGCGCTACTCGGGCTCGGCGTCGGCCGACTCTCGATCGGGTTCCAGAGCCTGTCGGACGAGATCCTCCAGCTGTTCGGACGCGTGCACACGGTTGCGGACAGCTTCCGCGCCTACGACGCCGCGCGCGCGGCCGGAGCGAAGAACGTCAACGTCGACCTCATCTTCGCCGTCCCCGGGCAGGAGCTGGACACCTGGTCGGCCGACCTCCGTCGCGTGCTCGCGCTGCAGCCCGATCACCTCAGCGCGTACAACCTGACCTTCGAGGAAGAGACGCTGTTTCGACGATGGCTCGAAGAAGGTCGCCTCGCGAAGCAGCCGGAAGACCGCGAGCTGGAGCTGTTCGAGGCCACCCGACGGATCGCCGGAGCGCTTGGGTACGAGGCGTACGAGATCTCGAACTTCGCTTCAGCGGGCCGGCAATGTGCCCACAACGTGAACTACTGGCGCAATGGACCGTACGTCGGGGTCGGGCCGTCGGCCGTGAGCAAGGTGGGCTGGACCCGGTCGGGCAACGTCAAGGGCATCGCGGCGTACCGCAGCCGGATCGCGGAGTCGGGGGGCGCCACTCTGTGGGAGGAGACCCCCGAGCCGACCGCCCGGCTGGCCGAAACCTGGTGGCTCGGGCTCAGGTTGGCCGAGGGCATCGACCCGGCCTCCGCGAGGCAGCGCGCCGGCTGCCCGCTGGAGGACGACCAGTCGGAGGCGACCGCCGATTCACTCGCCGACCAGGGGTTGCTCACGCGTGATGGCGCGCGCTTCCGCCTGAGCGAGCGCGGTCTGCCGCTCGCCGACTACGTCGCGCGGAAGTTCCTCGAGCGCAATCCAGCTCGGACGCGCGCGAGCTGAGGGAGCGCCGCGATAGGATCCGCGCCCGCGCGACCGATCGAGCCGCATCCCGATGCACTTCGCCGACCACATCGACGCCGCGGTGGAGCGCGCCGGCAACCCGTGCCTGATCGGGCTCGATCCCCATCCCGACGCATTGCCGGACGAGTTCGCCGCGGTGCGCAGCGACACCGCGACGCGCGAAGAGCGTGCGCGAGAAGTCGCGAGCTTCTTGTGCCAGGTGATCGACCTGATCGCAGGCCGTGTGCCGGCGGTCAAGCCGCAGTCGGCCTTCTTCGAATCGCACGGCGCCGCCGGCGCGGAGGCGTGGGAGCGCGTGGTCACGCACGCGCACGCCGCGGGGCTCGTCGTGATCGGCGACGTCAAGCGCGGCGACATCGACAGCACGGCGCGTGCGTACGCGCGAGCGTTCCTCGAGACAGGCGACGCGACCGCGTGCGATGCGGTGACCGTCAACCCGTTCCTCGGATCCGACTCGATCGCTCCGTTCCTCGAGAGCTGCCGGCGCACCGGACGCGGCATCTATGTATTGGTCCGCACGTCGAATCCGGGCAGCAAGCTCTTCCAAGAGCACGGCACGCCGCCGCTCTACGAGCGCATCGCGGACGCCGTCGCCGAGTGGGGCAAGGAGCTCGTCGGCACCTCTGGACTCTCGAGCGTCGGCGCCGTCGTCGGCGCGACGCACCCGCGCGAGCTCGCGCAGCTGCGCGAGCGCATGCCGCGCACGCCGTTCTTGATCCCCGGCTATGGAGCGCAAGGCGCGGGCGCGGCGGACATCGCCGGCGGCTTCCTCCCGCGCGGCCGCGGAGCGATCGTGAACAGCTCGCGAGGGATCTTGTTCGCGTACAAGCAACCGGCCTACCGCGGCCGACACTGGAAGGATGCGCTCTCCGCTGCGCTCGACGCGATGATCGCCGAGATCAACGGCGCGGTCCGAGCTCACGCGCGATGATCCGCTTGCGACATCTGCCCGCGGACAGCCTGGGGCTGTCGGCGATCGCGCGCGACGCGCTCTCGGGGCGCTTGTCCTTGCGCGGATTCCAAGTGCCGCGCTCGGTCTCGTCCCTCGAGCGGCCCGCGAAGTTCGACGCCCACGAGCGGGCGGCGCTCGTCGCGGCGCTGACGAAGCACATCGTTCCGCACGAGCCGCACGTGGCGGTGCTCGATGCGCTGCGCGCGCTCGGACAATCCGACGCGTGCGCGGTCGTCACCGGACAGCAGCCGGGCTTCCTCGCTTCGCCTCTCTACTCTCTCTACAAGGCGCAGCAGGCGCTCCGCCTCGCGCGCGATCTTTCATCGGAGTGGAAGATCCCGGTCGTCGCGATCTTCTGGAACCACGCCGACGATCACGACATCGCCGAGGTGCACCACGCGTACCTCCTCAACGAGAACTTGGATCTGCGCAAGGTGTCCCTGCCGGGTTTCTCGTCGGGACGGCAACCCTTGTCGACGATCCGCCTCGACGACCACGTGCACGAGCTGCCCGCGATCCGCGAGCTCCTGGCGCAGATGGTGCGCGACGAGCCGTCCGCGGAGCGCGCGCTCGACGTGTTCGTTCCGCGATCGGGCGAGACGTTCGCCGGCGCGTTCACGCGCAGCATGCTCGAGCTCTTGGGCCCGCACGGATTGATCGTGCTCGAGCCGGACTGGATCCGTCCGAGCATGTCCGATGCGCTCGCGCGCATCGTCGGCGGCGATCCCGCGCGCCACATCGAGAGCGGCGCCGCCGCCGTGCGAGCGCTGAAGCACGAGGTGGCCATCGCGCCCGAGGAAGCCGCGCTCGTCTACCACCACGAGGTCGTGAACGGACGTCCGCAGCGCCGCGCGCTGCGCGCCGGCGGCGACGGATTCCGGTACGACGCCGAATCGGGATCCCGGACGCGCGAGGAGCTCGCCGCGGAGATCGTCGAGACGCCGCTCGAGTGGTCGCCGGGCGCGCTGCTGCGGCCGATCGTGCAGGACCTGTGTCTCCCGGTCGCCGCGTACGTCGGCGGGTACGGAGAGCTCGCGTACCACGCGCAACTCCTCGATCTGCGGCGCGCCGTCGGCGCTCCCACGCCCGCGTTCGTTCCCCGCATCTCGTGCACGCTCGTCGATCCCGACTGCCGTCAATCGCTCTCGAAGCTCGGGCTCGACGTCGCGGACGTCCTGGCGGCGAAGGGCTCGCTCTCGATGGCACCCGCGAGCGGCGACACGTTGCCGGTCGCGGCGGAGCTGCGCGAGATCGCCGAACGTGCCGCGAAGGAGCTGCTCGCCGCGCAGAACGACATCGCCGCGCTCGATCGCGCGCTGGTGATCGCGCTGAAGCGCACGGCGGACCAATTGCGCGGACTCGTCGACAAGCTGGCCGAGAAAGCCGAACGCGTGCACCAGAACCGCTCGGGCAAGGGCAAGCGCCACGAGCGACTCTTGAACAACTCGCTGTATCCGCGCGCGCTGCCGCAAGAGCGAGTCTTGGGCCCGTTCCCGTTCGTCGCGCGGTTCGGCGAAGAGTGGATCGGCGAGCTGATGAACGAAATGAACCCGCTCGGCTCGGAGCACCTCGTCGTCGAGCTCGGACCGGACCTGCCTGGAGCGTCGTCGCCATGAAGCTCGACGTGCTCGTGATCGGCGCACACCCCGACGACGCCGAGATCTCTGTCGGCGGGACGATTCTCTTGCTCGCACGCGCGGGCAAGCGCGTCGGAATCGTCGACGTGACGCGCGGAGAGATGGGCACGCGCGGGACGGTCCAGGACCGCGAGCGCGAGACGAGCCGCGCGAACGAGCTGATGGGCCTCGCGATCCGCCACAACTTGAAGCTCCCCGACGGCCGTGTGGTCGTCACCGTCGAAGCGCGCGAGGAGCTCGCCGCGTTCATCCGCGAGCACGAGCCCGACGTCGTGCTGGCGCACCACGTCGACGACTTGCATCCGGATCATCGCGCGACCGGCGAGCTGGCGCGCGCGGCGTGGTATCTCTCGGGGCTGGCGCGGCTGCATCCGACGAAGCCGCCCGCGCCGCGCCCCAAGCGTCTCTATCACTTCATGGGGCACGTCCCGTTCGAGCCCACGTTCGTGGTCGACATCGGCGGCGTGTGGGAGAAGAAGGTCGAGCTCGTCCGCTGCTACGCCAGCCAACTGGCCGCGCAAGGTCCGCAGGACCAAGGACAGCACCTCTTGTTCGGCGCCGACATCCTCGCCCGCATGCAGACGAAGGCGCTCTACTACGGCGAGCGGATCGGCGCCCGCTACGGCGAGCCTCTGCTGTCGCGCGGCCCGCTGCCGTGCTTCGATCCACTGCTCGTCCCCGGCCGCTGACGGCCCGTCGACGCGGACGCGTCGGCGTGCTTCCCGCGCTTCGCTCGGCGCATCCTGGGAGCTAGACTCCCGAGCATCGTGCGACGCATCGCGGTCATGAACCAAAAGGGAGGCGTGGGCAAGACCACGACGACCGCGAACCTGGGTGCGGCGCTCGCGTTGCAAGGGCGGCGAGTGGTGCTCGTCGACATGGACGCGCAAGCGAACTTGTCTCTCTCGCTCGACGTCGAGGTCGCGCAAGGTGCGCCGTCGTCGTACACGGTGCTGATCGGCGGCACGACGTTCGAGCAAGCGCTGCGCCCCACGCGCATCCCGAACCTGCGCATCGTCGCAAGCCATCTCGATCTCTCGGGAGCCGAGCTCGAGCTCGCGAGCACGATCGGCCGCGAGTTCGTGATGCGCGACGCGCTGCGGCAGTGGATCGAATCGTCGCCAGGCGAGCCCGCCGACTACGTTCTCTTCGACTGCCCGCCGAGCCTGGGACTCTTGTCGATCAACGCGCTCGCGGCATCGCAGGAGGTCTTGATCACGCTGCAGACCGAGTTCCTCGCGCTGCAGGGGATGAGCAAGCTGATCGAGGTCGTCCAGCTCCTGCGCCGCCGGTTGAATCCCGAGCTCTCGATCGCGGGCATCCTGCCGTGCCTCTACGACAGTCGATTGAAGCTCGCGCGCGAAGTGCTCGGCGAGATCCGTGCGTTCTTCCCCGGACAAGTGCTGCCGAAGCCCGTGCGCACCAGCGTCAAGCTCGCCGAAGCGCCTAGTTACGGCCGCACGATCTTCGAGTACGCGCCCGAATCGCACGGGGCGCAGGACTACATGCAGCTCGCGCGCGAGATCATCGGACGGGAGTCGCGCGATCCGGCGCTCGCGCAACTGCCGCCGTTCGACGAAACGATCCGCGGCTTGCCGCCGCCGCACACGGAAGTCGCGGCGCCGGCAGCTCGTCCGGCGGTCGCGACGAAGGACGCGACGCCGGAGATCGCGGCCGCGACGGTGAAGCCCAAGGCGGCGAAGCGCGAGCGCCTGCCGATCCGGGAGATTCCGCCGCCGCCGACGCCGAAGCCCACGACCGCCGAGAAGCCTGCGAAGGCTCCGCGCGCGAGCAAGTCGGCGGCGAAACCGCCCGTGCCGACCAAGGACGCGAGCGCGCAACGAGCGTCCGCGGCGCCGGCGCCGGCGACGCACTCGCGCAAGAGCGTTTCGGAGCGCGTCGCGCCGGCGCGCTCCGTTTCGGCGGACGACTTCCCTCCGCTCCCGCCCGACGCCTTCGAGATCCTGTCCTCGTTCGGACGCGAATCATGAGCCCGCGCGCGTCTTCCGCTCACGCGCGCGGCGGCGCGGACGACGCTTCGTCGCGGCCCTTGCGCATCGGCATTCTGTGCCACCCGACGTACGGCGGATCCGGGGTCGTCGCGAGCGAGCTCGCGCTCTCGCTCGCGGAATCCGGTCTTGCCGTGCACCTCTTCTCGCACGCCGTGCCGCCGCGGCTCGCGCACTCGCCCGGACCGGTGCAGATGCACGTCGCGCAAGGCATCCCGTATCCCCTGTTCCACTCGACGCCGCACGATCTCGCGATCACGTCGTCGATCTTGAACCTGCACCGCAGCGACGGGCTCGACATCCTGCACGCGCACTACGCGCTCCCGCACGCCGTGTCGGCGTTCCTCGCGCGCGCGGCCGCGCAAGCCGACAAGGGCCGGCCGGCGCCGCGCATGGTGACGACGCTCCACGGCACGGACATCACGCTCGTCGGCGTCGATCCGTCGTACGCGTCGCTCACGCAGTTCGTGATCGCGCACAGCGACGGCGTCACCGCCGTTTCGGAGTACCTCGCGCGGCGCACGCGCGAGAACTTCTGCCTCGACTTCGGCCCGCCGTGCTCGATCGAGGTCATCCACAACTTCGTGGACACCGATCTCTTCCATCCCGGCGCGGGGGAGGGGCGGCGCGGTAAAGCTCCGTGCGCGGTCCACGTCTCGAACTTCCGGCCCGTGAAGCGCGTGCCCTGGCTCATGAAGGCCTTCGCGCTCGCCACGCGCGGCCGCGCGGCATCGCTGACGCTCGTCGGGGACGGTCCCGACCGCGCTCAGTGCCAGCAGCTCGCGAAGCAGCTCGAGATCGCCGACCGCGTCCGCTTCCTCGGCGAGCGCGACGCGATCCCCGAGCTCCTCGCGCCCGCGAACGTCTTCGTGCTCTCGAGCGCGGACGAGTCGTTCGGTCTCTCCGCGCTCGAAGCGATGTCGTGCGGGACGCCGGTCGTCGCCACCGCGGTCGGAGGCGTCAGCGAGGTCGTCGAGGACGGCGTCAGCGGGCTGCTCGCCGGCGTCGACGACATCGAGGGCTTCGCCGCGAAGCTGTCCCAAGTCCTCTTCGACGGTCCGCGCGCCGAGCGCATGGGGAAGGCGGCGCGCCACGCCGCGGTCGAGCGGTTCGCGCGCACCAAGATCGTTCGCCGATACGAGGATCTGTACCGGCGATTGATCGCGGCCCCATGACTCGGGTCCACCTCGACCACAATGCGACCACGGCGCTGCGGCCGGAGGCGCGAGAACTGTGGCTCGAGCTCGCCGATCGATTGCGCGGCAACCCGTCGAGCGTCCACGCGGCGGGGAGGGAGGCTCGTCAGGCGCTCGACGAGGCGCGCGAGCGGACGGCCGCCGCGCTCGGCGTCCACGAGGACGAGATCGTCTTCACGTCGGGGGGCACGGAGTCGAACAACCTCGCGATCTTCGGGAGCGTCCAAGGCCGCGCACGGCTCGCCCTCGTCACTACGCAAGTCGAACATTCGTCCGTGCTCGGCGTCGCGACGGCGCTCGAAGCGCGCGGACACCCCGTGGTGCGCTCCGCCGTCGACACGGAGGGTCGGCCGCGCCTCGAGGCCTTGCTCGACGCGGCCAGCGGCCCGGACGTCGGACTGGTCTCGGTCATGGCGGCGAACAACGAGGTCGGCTCGGTCGCCCCGCTCGGCGAGATCGCCCTGCGTCTGAGGGGCTCGGGCGGCGCGCGACCTCGAATGCACACCGACGCCGTGCAGGCGCTCGGCAAGATTCCGGTGCGTCTCCGCGACTGGGGCGTCGACCTCGCGTCGTTCAGCGCGCACAAGGTGGGAGGGCCGCTCGGCGTCGGCGTTCTCTTTAAGAGGAAAGGGCTGCCGCTCGAGGGGCTCTTTTTCGGAGGCGAGCAGGAAGCCGGCTTGCGCCCCGGAACGGAGAACGTCCCCGCGATCGCCGCGGCGAGCCTTGCGATCGATCTCGCGGTGCGCGAGCAGCCCGAGTACCACGCGCGGACGAGCGAGCTGTGCCAGGCACTCTGGCGCGAGCTCGCTACGAAGGTTCCCGACATCGGTATCAACGGACCGCCGATCGACGCGAAGTCGCGTCTGCCGAACACTTTGAACCTATCGATCCCGCGCGCGGACGGACGGACGCTCGTCGCGCGCTTGGATCTCGAAGGACTCGAGGTGAGCGCGGGCTCCGCGTGCGCGAGCGGCTCGCTCGAACCGTCGCACGTGCTGCTCGCGATGGGAAGATCGACGGAAGCTGCGCGTTCGGGTTTGCGCGTGTCGCTCGGACGATCGACGACCACACAAGATATCCACACGGCCGCGCGAATCTTGCGGATAACTATCGACGCGTCTCGCTGATCTCGCGCGCACGTCTCCGCTTGTGAACTACGCATGAAGAGTTCGCGGGTCGAGCGTTGACCCTGCGCGGATCGGCGCATGTAATACGCGCCTTGCAGCAAGGCACGACGCTCGTCGTCGACACGACTGCAAGCCGCGGAGGGGTCAAGGAGGAGTCCTTCCACGGTCGAGTCCTGAGTCACGTGCTCGCCGCGCGTCCTCGCTCCGCTCCTCCGTTCCCCGTCCGCTCGGCGTCCACGCCGACTCGTCCACGCCGACTCGAGCCTGAGGAGCTAAGCCGACTTTGGAACTCTCGAACGTCCAGTGCCCGGAGGCCACCGCGACCGTCCCCCGGCTCGGCGAGCTCTGGCTGGCACTGCAGAACGCCGTCCGCGCCCGGATCCAACCGGAGCAGTTCGAGACCTGGTTCCGCCACGCCGCGCTGGTCCACGCCGACGACCAGGTCGTCCGGATCGCCGTACAGAACGTCTTCACGCGCGACTGGCTGAACACCTATTACCTCGAGATGCTGGGGCAAGCGGTGCTGGCGACCCTGAAGGGTCCGCGCCGGATCGAGTTCGAGATCGATCCGGAGCTCGTCACGTCGAGCCCGAGCCCCGCGACTCTGCTCCTGCCTCCGCCCGCGTCCCGTCCGAGCGAGCCGCCGCGTCCGCTCCAGACCGGCGTCTTGTGGAACAGCGACATCGGGCTGAACCCGAAGTACACGTTCGACAACTTCGTCGTCGGTCCGTGCAACCGCTTCGCGCACGCGGCCGCCGTCGGCGCCGCCGAGTCGCCGGGCAAGGCCTACAACCCGTTCTTCCTCCACGGCAGCGTCGGCCTCGGCAAGACGCACCTCCTGCAGTCGCTCTGCTTCGCGCTGCTCGACCGCGATCCGCGCACGCGCATCCTCTACTTGTCGTGCGAGACGTTCGTCAACCACTTCATCAACGCGCTCGAGAACGGCGACCTGCAGAAGTTCCGCAACAAGTACCGCAACGTCGACGTGCTCGTGGTGGACGACATCCACGTGCTCGCGAACAAGGACCGCACGCAGGAAGAGTTCTTCCACACGTTCAACACGCTCTACCAGTCAGGTCGCCAGATCGTCCTCTCGTCGGACAGTCCACCGAAGGACATCCCGTCGCTGCAGGAGCGACTCGTGTCGCGCTTCAAGTGGGGCCTCGTCACCGAGATCGAGCCGCCGTGCTACGAAACGCGCATGGCGATCCTGAAGCGCAAGAGCCGCGAGAAGGGTCGCGAGATCCCCGACGAGGTCGCGCGACTCCTCGCCGAGCGCATCGATAGCAACATCCGCGAGCTCGAGGGCGCGGTGACGAAGCTGATCGGCTACGCCAGCGTCTCCAGCCAGCCGGTGACCGCCGAGCTCGCGCGCGAAGCCTTGCGCGACCTCTTCGCGACGCGCAAGGGCCAGCCCTCGATGGAGGACATCCTGGGCCTCGTCACCGAGCGCTTCGGCGTCAAGCTGAGCGAGCTCCAATCGCGCAAGCGCACGAACGCCATCGCCTACCCGCGGCAGATTGCGATGTACCTGGCGCGCCGAATCACGCGCCATTCGCTGGAGGAGATCGGCGGCTTCTTCGGCGGCCGCGACCACTCGACCGTGCTCTACGCGGTCGCCAAAGTCGATCGGATGCTCGCCGAAGACGAGAGCTGCCGAGACGTCGTCTCGACCTTCCTCGCGAAGCTCCAAGACGCGCCCGCGTGAGCTCGCCGGCGGGCCGATTTGGCCCCGAAAAACCGCGCGGTCGCGAGCTTCGCTAGGGTGTACTTTCGACACCCGCTGACCTACTCTATGGCCGCGCGCCGGGCGTCAGATTCCCCGTGCAAAACCCCTGGAATCCCGTTCACTCCGCGTTGACAACCCCGCACCCTCCCACACCCCGCCCGAGCACCGTCGAGAAGTGTCGAGAAGTGCGCCGCGAGTACCGGGTGTTCCACGGAGGTTCGCGCGTTGTGCACGGCCGAGGAGGGGCGCTAGGTGACGGGGCGGGGCGAGGTTGGATCCAAGTTGCTCAGGGTTGTGCGCAAAAGTGGCGCGTGCTGATTAATACGAAGAATTCTTCTCTCGAGATGAGATCACAGACAACACCGACACACATCGAGGAGAACGCGGCATGAAGATCCTGTGTGATCGCGAGAAGCTCTCGACGGCGCTCGCGATCGTGAACACCGTCATCCCGAGCAAGAGCACGAAGCCGGTCCTCGAGAACGTGTGCCTCGTCGCCAAGGACGACACGCTGGAGCTCGTCGGCACGGATCTCGAGTGCTCCGTACGCTACGGCGTCGAAGGCGTCCGCGTCGTCGAGCCCGGTCCCGCCGTCGTCCCGGCGCGCGTGACGCTCGACTTCGTGCGCGACCTCTCGGGCGAGACCGTCGACATCTCGACCACCGAGGGCAACTGCGTGATCTCGTGCGGCGACGACCGCTGCGAGCTCGTCACGATCGATCCGGACGAGTTCCCCGTGATCTCGCGCTTCGGCGACGAGCAGACGCACTCGATCCAGGGTCAGAGCTTCACGAAGCTCGTCAATCGGACCGCCTTCGCGGCGGCGCGCGAGCCGGGGCGCTACGCCATGCACGGCGTGCTGACCGAGATCGAGGACGGCACGCTGAAGTTCGTCGCCACCGACGGCCGCAGGCTCGCGCTGTCGAGCGTTCCCCTCGAGACGAAGGGCACCGTCAAGAAGACGGCGATCGTCCCCACGAAGGGGCTCCAGGTCTTCATACGGGCCATCACGGATCCGCTCGAGCAGATCCAGCTCTTCTTCGGCGAGAACCAGGTCGGCTTGAAGGCGAAGAACGCGGAGATCTTCGCGCGCCTCATCGACGGCGAGTTCCCGCGCTACGCCGCGGTGATCCCGAAGGACTCGCGCAACCTGCTGGAAGCCGATCCGAGCCTGCTGACGAAGAAGCTGCGCCTCGTCGCCAACGTCACCGGCAACGAAGCGCGCGCCGTGCGCTTCAAGCTCGCCAAGAACGAGCTCGAGCTCTTCGGCCAGTCCGTGGGTCGCGGCGAAGCTCACGCTCGGATGGACGTCGAGTTCAAGGGCGATCCGTCGGAGATCGCGTTCAACCCCGACTTCGTGCTCGACGGGCTCAAGAACTGCGAAGCCGCGCTCGTGCGCCTGCAGTTCAACGAGAAGACGAGCCCGGGCAAGTTCACGCTCGGCGAGAACTACGTCTACGTCGTGATGCCGATCACGATCGACGCGTGACCGGATGCGGACGCGGACGGTGGATGCTCGAGGACGAATGCGACGGATCCGGAAGGAACCGGTTGCGATGCAAGGTGCGTTGCAGCGCTTCCTGCGGCACACCGGCCTCGACAAGCGCCTTCGTCACTGGCCGGTGTTCGAGGCGTGGAACCAAGCCGTCGGGGCGAGCCTCGCGCGCCGCGCGATCCCGGTTCGTTTCGCGGACGGGGAGCTCGTGGTCGAAGTCGAATCCGCCGCGCACTTGCAAGAGCTCAAGAACTTCACGGGAGACCACTACCGCGCGCTCGCGAACGCACGGCTCGGCCGCGCCGAGATCGCGCAGGTCGTGTTCCGTCTGAAACGATGACCATGGCCCAAGAGACGAAACCACAGGCCTACAACGCCGAATCGATCACGGTGCTCGAGGGGCTCGAGGCCGTGCGCATCCGCCCCGCGATGTACATCGGAGACACCGATGTGCGCGGGCTCCACCACCTCATCTGGGAGGTGGTCGACAACTCGATGGACGAGGCGCTCGCGGGATTCGCGCGCTCGTGCTCGGTCGTCATCGGCATCGACGGCTCGGTCAGCGTCGCGGACGACGGC
>CAZQHA010000041.1:0-15537 GCA_964592795.1 uncultured Planctomycetaceae bacterium
TCGGCGACCAGATCGCCGCTCTGGCCGTGAAGAATGGCTGGGCAGGCGTCGTCGGCGAATCGCCTCGACGAGCAGCCGTTGGCTCTCGAGCTTCTCGGAGAGCTCCGCGGCTGACGGGAATTCGCGCTCTGACCGGTGAGACGACTCGCGCCGCTCGCGGCTCGTATCGCTGCGCACGCGCGAGCGCACGAGGTTTCGCGCGACTCGCGCGAGCCACGGTCGCACTGGTCGATCGGCGCTCGGAGGCCGCCGCAACGCCGCGACGAACGTGTCTTGCACGAGGTCGTCCGCGGCCGAGGCGTCCGCGACGAGGCGCCGCGCGAGCGCGTGCAGCCAATCCGACTGCGCGAGCAGCCGCTCCGCCGACAGCATGGAGGGATCGTTCGCCATCTCGCGTTCCTGACGCACTCGTCCGCCCGAGCGTTGGGCGGAATCCAAGAGAAACGCGAACCGATCGTACGCCGTCCGTCTGCTAGACTCCGCGCCGGACTGCGAAGGGAGCGGTGAACGATGCGTTGCGCGGGGATCTTGGCGTTATTCGTGACAGCACTCGCGGCGGCGTGCGCGAAGCGCGCTCCCGCCACCTCCGACTCCGCCGCCAGCCCGCTCGTCCACCTCTCGGACACGCTCGAAGCGTCGCGCGCGAAGAGCGCCCCCGTGCCGAGCACGGCCCGCGAGCAGAAGACTTGGAGCTTCGCGGAGCCGCGTGACGATTGGCGCATGGTCTCGGCGGAGACGTCGCCGAACCTCGGCACGCTGAAGCTCGAGCGCGTCGCCGACGCGACGCGGCTGACGCTCGGTGCGCCGGAGGGACCCAGCGGCGGGCCGGCGCTCGCGGGCGTCGCGATCGACCTCGAGCCCAGCCGCCGCGACGACTGGACGGCGATCGTCGTGCGCGCGCGCTCGCGCGATCGACTCGCGGGGATCGGCTCGGCGTGCAACGCCGCGACGAAGACCAGGGTGCCGCGCGGATTCGGCTTCTTCATGGGCGAGACCGGCACGTCGCCCGTCTTCAACGACGGCTCGGTGCAGAACTACCTGCTGCCGCTCGTAGGTACGGACGAGAAGCTCGAGAGCGTCGGCTTCTACTTCGCCACGCCGAGACCGCCGGCGAGCATCGACATCCTCTCGGTGTCTCTCGTTCCGCGCGGCGCGTCGTACACCGAGCCGTACGGAGTCGAAGCGCTCACGCGCCGCGCCGAGACGCGCCGCACGCTCTTCTCGCACACGCCGTCGACGTTGACGTGGCCGCTGCGCGTGCCTCAGGGAGGACGGTTCGACTTCGCGCTGACCTCGCTGCTCGGCGAGGAGGTCGCGTACCGCGTCCGCGTGCGCGGCAAGGTCGGAGACGCGACGCAGGTGTTCGACGAGTCGGTGAGCGCGCACGACGCGTGGCTGCAGCGCGGCGTCGATCTGTCGAAGTACGCGGGCGAGCTGATCGAGCTCGAGCTCGCCGCGTCGAGCTCGCACGAGGGCTCGGTCGCGCTCGTCGGGTCTCCGATCGTGTCGGGGAACGGCGACTCGTCGCGGCCGAACGTGATCCTGTACGTGATCGACGGCGGCGGCGCGGACCTGATGAGCCTCTACGGCTACAACCGGCGCACGACGCCGTTCCTCGAACGCCTCGCGGCCGAAGGCGTCGTCTTCGACCACGCGTACTCGAACTCGACGTGGACGCAATCCTCGACCGCGTCGTTCATGACGTCGCTCCATCACAGCGTGCTCGGCGGACTGCGCCGCGGCATCCACTCGACGCCCGTGCCCGCGGCGGCGACGACGATGGCGGAGCACATGCGCCGCGCCGGCTACGCGACCGCAGTCTTCACGACGAACCCCAACTGCGCGCGCGTGATCGGGCTCGAGCGCGGCGTCGACTTCATGAGCGACGACCACGACGGCGACAACTCCGCGTCGTCGGTCGGGCTGCACGAGCAGTTCTGGCGCTTCCGCCGCGACTACCCGGGCAAGCCGTACTGGATCCACTTCCAGACGACCGACGTTCACGAGCCGAACGAGGCGATCGCGCCCTACGCGGGCCTCTTCGTCTCCTCCGCCGAGCGCGCGAAGCTGGAGGAGATGGAAGGCGCCATCTGGCAGGCGCGCGGCGAGCTCTTCGGCAAGACGAGCATCTCCGGTTTCTACGACGAAGCGATCGCCAAGGCGGGCATCGATCGCCACGCCTACTTCAACACGCGCCGCGGCATGCACGACGAGACGATGGCGCACCAGGACCACTCGCTCGCGCAGTTCGTCGACATGCTCAAGGCCGCCGGCGAGTGGGAGAACACGATCTTCATCGTCGCGTCGGACCACGGACATCCGGCGGGGACGTTCGCGCGCTGGGGCCGCGGGCTCTTCGATCCGCAGCCGGAGCCGTGGCAAGGCGCGCTGTTCGATTCGTACGCGACGCACATCCCGCTCGTCGTGTTCTGGCCGAAGCAGATCGCGGGCGGGCGGCGCGTCGCGCAGCCCGTGTCGATGATCGACGTCCTGCCGACGATCCTCGATCTCGCGGGCTTGCCCGCGCCCGAAGTCGCGCAAGGTCGATCGCTCGCGCCGCTGCTCCACGGCCGGGAGCTCGCGCCGCGCCCCGTGATCTTCGACGAGTTCCGCGTCGACGAGTCGACCGGCGAGATGATCGGCAACCTCGAGATGATCGACGGACGCTGGGGCGCGTCGCTCGAGATCGGACCGACACCCGGCAACGGCGACGGCGAGGCGAAGAACGGCCGGCACTCCGTGCCCGCCGGTGGACGCTGGGGAGCGGTGCACCCCTACTTCGCGGACGTGCCACGCCTCCTTCTCTACGACCTGTGGAAGGATCCGTTCGCGCTGCGCGCCGTGAACGAGGAGCATCCCGAGATCGCCGCGAAGTACGAGCGCGAGCTGCGCGCGCACTGGAGCGCCAATCAAGCGCTCGCGACGCGCTTCGGCGAAGCGGACGAGGCGCAGGCGCTGTCGCCCGAGGCGCTGAAGCAACTGCAGGATCTCGGCTACGTGCGCTGACCCGCGTGCCTGTTCATTCGATGAACTCGAAGTCCACGCCGGTCTTCCGGCGTAGCTCGACGAGGCGGGCGGCGTCGATGCAGACGACGATCGAGAGACCGTCGTCGGCCAGGTACGCGAATGCGAATCGCCGTCCGCTCGCCCCTTCGACGAGCAACTGATCGGCGCGCGCGAGAATCGTGGCGTCGACCCAGGTCTCGTCGATCTCCGCGTCCCACGACTTCATTTCGCTGCCGTGTCGAAAGGTCACCGTCGCCACGCCCTTCTCGACGTCGAACGTGTCCGAGATCTCGTCGATCGCGAGCGCGCCGTCCGACAGCGCTCGCAGATGCGAGAGCAGGATCGTGTAGTCACCCTCTTCCACGACGGCGTCATGATCGAGCAGACGCACGTCGCTGTCGCAATCGGCATCGACAGGATGGCCGAGCTCGCGCAATACGAGACCGAACGGATCCTTCTCGTAGCGTTCGGTGTCCATCGGCCCAGCCGACACGGCGCACCCCGGCCGCAGCGCGATGCCGAACTCCGCGAGGATCCCGAGCTGCCGCACGAGCGGCATCGTTCCGTCGTCGTTCCAGCCGGCGATCGTTCGCGCACGCGACGAGAGCCACAGCTTGCGGAGCGTGCGATCGAAGCCGCGGTCGCCACCCTCCTCGTTGAAGACGCTGAGCTGGAGCTCGTTCTGATCCGCCGTCTCGATGAAGATGTCGCTCGATCCGGCCCAGTCGTCGGTGAAATTGGTATCGATGCGGATGATCTCGCCCAACGGCGCCGAGGCGACCTCGAGAGCTTCCGTGTCACCTCGCCAGTAGTTGACGACGCGCCGGTCGGTGACGAGGCAACCCGCTTCGCCGAAATCGAAGAAACCGTCCGCGTAGAAGTACTCGACGGTCTCGCCCGACTCGACGAGTCCGTTCTCCGTCAACCAATCGAGCGTCGCCGGTCGGAGCTCCCGGCGCGACAGCGCCTTGGAGTCGGGCATGTGGCCGATCTCGATCGCGATGGCGAGCGCGGCGAGGCCGGCGAACACGGTCGCCATCCCGACGGCGCACAAGACGAGCACGACGATCAGCCACTTCGGCGTGCGCCAAGCCCGGCGCGGCTTCGCGGCGAGCCAGGGGTCTCTCGCGAAGGGGTCTTGCGGCGCGCTCGTCACTCGATCCACTCGAAGTCGATGCCCGTCTGATGTCGCAGGTCGCGCAAGGCGCCGTCCTCGATGCAGACGAGGAGCTCCGTGCGTCCGTCGCGCACGCGCGCCGTCGCAAGACTCCTGCCGCACTCTCGCGCGTCGAGCAAGTCGACGAAGTGACGGAGAAACATCCTGTCGACCCGATCGCCATCGAGGCGGACGTTCCAGCGATCGAGCTTGGCCTGGTACTCGAAGTTGAGGACCGCGTGGTGGCGGCCGCGGTCGACTTCGTCGCTCATCGCCTCCAGCGGAAGCTCGCCGTCGGCCAGGTCGCGCACGTGCTCGGCGAACCGCGTGAGGTCTCCGGGCTGCTGGATTCGACCGAACTCGAGCAAGACGACATCGCCCGCGTCCGCCAGGCCGGGAGCGGCATCGCGCTCGAGCTCGCCGAGGCGGGTCAGCAGGAGCTCGAACGGCGGCGCCTCGTACTCCTCCCGTGGATACGCGCCGACCAGGCTGTCGACCGAGACGTCGCTCGCCGGCTCGATCCCGAAGCGTCGCAAGATCTCGACCTGCCGCTCGAGGCTCATGCTTCCGTCCGCGCGGAGCCCGTCGATGGCGCGCGCTCGACTGGCGCGCCACCGCTCTCGCAGGACGCGCTCGAACTCGCGCTCGTGGCCGTCGCCGGCCGGAACGTCGAGGCAGAGCTCGCGTCCTCCCACGGTCTCGATGTCGATCTCGATGCTCGAGACCGGCTCGCCGATGGATCGCGTGCCGACGACGAGGATGTCGTCGTAGCTCGCGCGTTCGACCTTCACATCGCTCGGCCCAGGCGAGCAATCGATGACCCGTCGATCGGTCAAGAAGCTGCGGGTGTAGTTCGGCGATCGCTCCTCGCGCTTCCGGGTCCCGCGGGACGCGAAGTAGAGGATGACCTCGTCCGCCTCGATGAAGCCGCCGCCGCGCAGCCACGCGAGCTCTTCGTCCGGAATCTCCGAACCCGGGGCCGTGCGGATCGACGCTCGCATCGCGCGCAACGCGATGACCGGCACCGAGACCAAGAGCACGATCAGGAGCACCATCGAGGCGCAGCCCGCCGATACGACGATCGCCCACATGGGAATGCGCCGACGCCTCTTCGGCGCTTCATCAAGCCAGGGATCCTGCGCGAGCGGATCCGGCGGGGCGCTCATCCGAGCCCGGGAATGTCGACGCCGCGCTCGCGCGCGCACGCGATTGCTTCGTCGTAGCCCGCGTCGACGTGGCGCATCACGCCGGTGCCCGGATCGTTCGTGAGCACGCGCTCGATCGACGCGGCCGCTTCGGGCGATCCGTCGGCCACCGTCACTTGCCCCGCGTGCAGGCTGTACCCCATCCCGACGCCGCCGCCGTGGTGGAACGACACCCACGCGGCGCCGGACGCGACGTTGAGCATGCAGTTGAGCAGCGGCCAATCCGCGACCGCGTCCGTCCCGTCCTTCATCGCTTCCGTCTCGCGATTGGGCGACGCGACCGATCCGCAGTCGAGGTGATCGCGTCCGATCACGATCGGCGCCGAGATCTCGCCCGAGCGCACCGCGTCGTTGAACGCGAGACCGGCCTTCGCGCGGTCGCCGTAGCCGAGCCAGCAGATCCGTGCCGGCAAGCCTTGGAACGCGACGCGCTTCCCCGCGAGCTCGATCCAGCGGCACAGCGCGCGGTCCTTCGGGAAGAGCTTCTGGATGATGCGGTCGGTGACCGCGATGTCCTTCGGATCGCCCGACAGCGCGACCCATCGGAACGGCCCTTTTCCGAGGCAGAAGAGCGGCCGAATGTACTTCGGAACGAAGCCCTCGAAGCCGAACGCGCCCTCGAAGCCGGCTTGCTGCGCGTGCCCGCGCAGGTTGTTGCCGTAGTCGAACGTGTCCGCGCCGCGCGCCTGCAAGGCGAGCATCGCCTTGCAATGATCGATCATGGTGCGGAACGACTCGCGCTGATACGCCCTCGGATCAGACTTGCGCAGCTTCAGCGCGGCCTCGACCGTCATCTTGTTCGGCACGTAGCCGTCGAGCGGATCGTGCGCGCTCGTCTGGTCGGTGAGCACGTCGGGCGTCACCTTGCGCGCGATCAATCGCTCGAGCAGGTCGACCGCGTTCGCGACGACGCCGATCGACTTCGCGACGCCGGCCGTCTTCCACGCCAGCGCCTGGTCGATCGCCTTGTCGACGTCGTCCACGATCACGTCGCAGTAGCGCGTGTCGATGCGCTTCTGGATGCGCGCGCGGTCGACGTCGGCGGCGAGGAACGTCGCCTCGTTCATCGTGGCGGCGAGCGGCTGCGCGCCGCCCATGCCGCCGAGTCCGCCCGACACGAGCAGCCGGCCTTTCAACGTGCCGCCGAAGTGTCGCTCGGCCGCGGCGGCGAACGTCTCGTACGTCCCTTGCAGGATTCCTTGCGTGCCGATGTAGATCCAGCTGCCGGCCGTCATCTGGCCGTACATCATCTTTCCCGCGGCTTCGAGCTCGCGGAAGTGCTCCCAATTCGCCCAGCGACCGACGAGGTTCGAGTTCGCGATCAAGACGCGCGGCGCGCTCGCGCTCGTCTTGAACACGCCGACGGGCTTGCCCGATTGGACGAGCAGCGTCTCGTCCGGCGCGAGCCGTCGCAGCGTCGCGACGATCGCCTGGAAGCTCGGCCAGTCGCGCGCGGCCTTGCCGCTGCCGCCGTACACGACGAGGCGCGCGGGATCCTCGGCCACCTCGGGGTCGAGGTTGTTCATCAGCATGCTCGGCGGCCCACGTGCGGCACGTGCGCGTGTTGCCGCGCGGGGCGCGCTGAGGACCGGTCGGGATTTCGCTCGCGGGTGACGGCTTGCGGGTCGTCTCGGCTCGGGTCATGGCGCGAGCGATCTTAACCGAAACGCGTCGCCGTTCGGCTCCTCTCGGGCTTGACTCGCTGCGGCGCGTCGTGTTCCTTGTCGAGCCGTCGCCGGGCAGGCTCCGGTGACGCCAACCAACCGCGGAGAAGAGCGATGAGCAAAGGCGAAACTCACAAGAAAGAGAACAAGAAAGAGAAGCTGACGATCAAGGAGAAGCAGGAGAAGAAGAAGGCGAAGCTCGCCAAGAAGGCCGCCGGCGGAACCTGATCTGTCGCGAAGTACGCCGCGCGCCTGCGGGACTTCCCCCGCGGGCGCGCGGTCTTGTTTTTTCACGCGTCGAGCGATCCGACCGCGCGCTCGACCGCCGCGACGAGCGCTCCGGATCGAAGCAGCTCGCGCGCCGACTCGATGTCCGCGTGCAGGTAGCGGTCGCCCTTCAGCGGCTTGACGCGCGTGCGCAAGCACTCGTACGCCGCGCGCGCGCCGCGCCCTTCGCGCAGCTCCTTGTGGAACTCGCGCGCCTGCGCCGCCGCGAGCCACTCGAGCGCGAGCACGCCCTCGACGTTGTCCGCGATGTCGAGCGCCTTGCGCGCCGCGGTCACGCCCATCGACACGTGATCCTCTTGGTTCGCGCTCGTCGGGATCGTGTCCACGGACGCCGGGTGCGCGAGCACCTTGTTCTGCGACGCGAGCGCCGCGGCCGCGACCTGCACGATCATCATCCCCGAGTTGAGACCGGGCTCGGGCGTCAGGAACGCCGGCAAGTTCGAGAGGTCGGGATTCACGAGCTGCTCCACGCGCCGTTCGCTCACGTTCGCGAGCGTCGCGAGCGCGAGCCCGAGGTAGTCGAGCGGCATCGAGAGCGGCTGTCCGTGGAACTGTCCCGCGCTGACGACCTCGCGCGTCTTCGGGAAGACGATCGGGTTGTCGGTCACGCTGTTGATCTCGCCCGCGAGCACGCCGTTCACGTGTTCCAGCGCCGCCTTGAACGCGCCGTGGATCTGAGGCACGCAGCGCAACGAGTACGCGTCCTGCACGCGGCCGCAGTCCTTGTGGCTCTCGAGCACCTTGGAATCGGCGAGGCACTTGCGCACGTTCGACGACGTGCGGCGGTGGCCGGCGTGCCCCTTGAGCTCCGCCAGCCGGTCGTCGAACGGCTTCGCGCTGCCGAACAGCGCTTCGATCGTGAGCGACGCGATCGCATCGGCCGCCTTCGAGAGGTTCGCCGCGCGCGTGTACGCGCACACGCCGATCGCCTTGATGATCTCGGTGCCGTTGATCAGCGCGAGGCCCTCCTTGGCCTGCAGCTCGATCGGCTTCAGGCCGAGCGCGGCGAGCGCGGACTTCGCGCTCTTGCGCTTCCCGCCGAGGTACGCGTCCCCGATCCCCATGTAGGCGGCCGCCATGTGCGCGAGCGGCGCGAGGTCTCCGCTCGCCCCGACGGAGCCTTGCCGCGGAACCACCGGGACGAACCCCTCGTTGAAGAGCAAGACGAGCCGCTCGACGAGCGCGATCGACGCGCCGGAATGACCGCGCACGAGCCCGTTGAGCCGCAAGACCTGCGCGATGCGCACCTCCTCGATCGGCATCGGTTCGCCGGTGCCGCAGCAGTGCGAGAGGATCAGGTTGCGCTGGAGCTGCGCGAGATCGCCGGCGCCGATCGCGACGTCCTTCAGCTTGCCGAAGCCCGTCGTCAGCCCGTACACGACGTCGCCGGCCGCGACGTGCGCGTCGACGAGCTTGCGCGCGGCCGCGACGGCGTCGAGCGCGCGCTTCTCGATCGCGACCGTCGCGTCTTCGCCCCGCACGAGGCCCGCGAGCGCTTCGAGGGTGAGAGATTTGCCGTCGAGTGAGAGCTTCGTCGCCATGCGCGAGGGCGCAGATCCTAGCCGCGAGGCGAGCATTCGGCCAACCGCATCGGATCGTGCCGCTACGAGTCGCGAGATTGAGGGATCGCGTTCAGTCCGATCGATCTGGATCCGCGATCATCGGATCACGTGCAGCGGGCGCGAACCGAGAATGCCGACAGGATCTCACTCGCGTCACCGCACGACTACCGCCGCCGTCTTGCCCGCCTCGATCTCCACGGTCGCCAAGACCTCCGGCTTCTGTCCGGCAAGTGACTGGTTGAGCAACCTCACGATCTGACCATCCCCGGCTGGAACGCGTGCGCGGCGGAACTTGCCATCCGGACCCGGAGCGACCGGCGCGAGGCACTGTGTCGTTCCGCGCTTCCATTCGTAGAACACGAGCTTCGATGGATCGGCCGTCGCCGTGGGCAGCGTCCCTTCGAGCGATCCGGTCTCGAACTCGAGCAACCATTGCCGGCTGCCTTCCTCCATCTCGACGCGATCGAGGATCACCAGGATCTCCGCCGGGTCGTCCGAGGGGCTGGTGAGCAGCAATCGGTACCAACCCGGTTGAGTCACCGACACGCGGAACGCTCCGGCGGGCTCGAACGCCGAAGTCGCCGTGCGCAAGCCGCCCTCTTCCTCTTCGATCCGCACCTGCCAGCCTTCGACGGGACGTCCGTCGATCGCGAGTCGACCTTGCAGCACGCACGGATCATTGCCGCGGTCCTCGATCCACACATCGACCTTGGAGACGCGACCTTCGATCACGCGGCAATTCCAGGGGATCTCGCGCGGCGGCTTCGTTCCTACCCGGCTCGCGCCGTAGCGCGGATCGATCTCCTTCTCCACGAATCCGACCTGCCACCGACCCGGCGTCAGGAGCTCGAAGCGCAGCTTGCCGTCGCCTCCACATCGCGACGTGTGCGTCCAACCATCGCCGCGGGACAGCGCGACGACGTGGCCCGCCAAGTCGCGGCCTTTCGAGGAGCGCACCTGCACCTCGATCACCCCTCCCTTCGTCAGCTCGATGCTCTCTCGCCGGGTCGATCGCGGATCGAGATCGAACGGGCCCAGCTCCGCGCGCGCCCAACCGGAGGCCGCGACATGCACGTAGTAACGATCCGGAGTCGTCACCGGAATGACGAAGCTCCCGTCGCGGTCGCTCGAGGCGGATGCCTCCGCGCGGCGTTCGCAGTGCACCGGGAAACCATTGAACTCCGTGTCGCGCTTCACGCTTCGATGAATCGATATGCTCGCACCCTGCACCGGATCGTCGCCGGCGAACACGGTTCCCGAAAAGCCCATCGCAGGGCTGAGCCTGATCTCCAGCCGCTGCGGAACCGCCGCTGGGGACAGCGGACCCAGGCTCGCAGGCATCCATCCCGGTGCGTGGACGTCGATCACGAAGGCTCGGCCCGGGACGGGCATGACCAGCGCTCCGCCAGGACGTCGCAGAGACTCGTAGGACGCGAGCGCCAGCTCGGGCTCCGCGGCTCGGACCTTGGCACCGAACTCCTCGATCGCGTTGCCCTCGAGCGAGACGACCGCGAGTTCCACGACCGATGCTTCGATGAGCGTGAGCAAGAGATCGCGCGTGCCGCGAGTGACACCGATCGCTCCTGCCTCCCGCAAGACTCCCTCCGGGTCGAACGCGACGACCTCGTAGCGGTCCTCGCCGAGCGAATCCGCGTTGAACCGACCCTCCGCGTCGGCGCGCAGCTCCGTGAAATCGCTCGACGAGCGCACGACGACACGCGCCCATGCGACACCCGAACCATCCGAACGCACGACTCGTCCCGATATGCCCTTGCCCGAAACACGCTCGGTGAGGCGAATCTCCACGCCGGCGAGATGCTGTGCAACTCCGAGCTCGAACGGCTCCGTCGCGCCGGCGAGCCATTCCTCGGCAACCGCGACCAAGCGCCGTTTGCCGTGCGGAACCTCTTCGAGAGTGAACGAGCCGTCCTCGCCTGTGACCGCGAACGCTCCGCCCTCGCCGAGCTCGTCGAGCGACTCGTGACGTTTGACGGCCCATTCGATGTCCGAGAGCGCGGAATCCAAGCGCGCGACCTGAGCGTTGCTCACGCCCTCGCCAGAGGCGTCGAGCACGCGACCTGCGACGGAGCCGGAAGCGACGAGCTCCCATTCCTCGAGCCATAGTTCCGACCCGATCTCGACCTCGACTTTCCGGTGATCGCGCGCGAACCCGGTCGCACGGACTTCGAGCACGATCGTGGGCTTGTACGCGAGCTTCTTGCCCGAGAAATCGAGGACGAGCTCGACCTCGCCGGTCTGACCACTCCGAGCAACGGTTGCGGGCTCGAAGCTCATGGCCGTGAGCCGTGCATTCGCAACGGGCGCACCGCCTTCATCGACGAAGCGCACCTTCAGCGCCACCGATGTACCGCGCGCCCCATCTCTCTGCGATGCACTCGGAGGCGCCGAAGCCTTCCCCGAATCCGCGAGCAACGGAGGCGATTCGACCGCGAGCGGCATCCTCGTCGAGTCGCCGGACTCGTTGGCTTCGAGCAAGACGTCGATGCCACGCGCGGTCGTGGTCTGGGTTGCGGCAGTCTCCGCGGCACTCGATGCGCTCGACCGGTATTTCCACAGAAGCACACCAAGAAGGAGTAGTCCGCCGAGGACAACAGCTGCGAGCGATGTCTTCATTCTGATGGGGCCTCGATTCGATGGTTCCGCCTCTCTCTCGTGAACTCTCGAACAGGACCGAGCCGTGACAATGCTCGGGAACACACCATCACGGCCGGATCGATTCGTCTCACGGCATGCTAACCGTCGAGCACCCGTCTAGAGACACTGACAGACTGCCGCGACCGGCCAGCCGAGTGGGCAAGAGGCTCCCTTGCACTTGCACCGTTGGCCCGGTGGGCAGTCCACTTCGCAACCCTCGGCCGAGCCGAAAAGACAATCCGCTCCCCCCGCGCTGCAATGGCACGTGGGAGGAGGACCCACTCCCGGTCCGTCTCCGCCTCCTCCTCCGAACAACCACCCGTGCGCCGATGCAGGCTCGACCGCCATCGATAACGCGGCCACCATCGCGAGCACTCCAATCGCAACCGTCGTGCGAAACTTCATGACCCTCTCCCTTCTCCATCCATCACAAGATGAGGTGCCGGCGCTCCGGGACATTCCCGGACGCGTCCAGATCCGCCGTAGCAGCGCGCTGTAGGAACCATTCCTCGTCCGGCGCATCCCACACGAAGCGCGCGATGAGTCGGGCAGAGGCCCCGTGCGGTGTTTCGAAGTCGATCGCGAGATCCATCCACAAGAGTTCGTTCGCCTTGCCTGTCGCGTCTTGGGGCAACCTTCTGTGTGGAATGACCAAGTGGTGAGCGATGTGGTTCTCGGAATTCTCGGCGCGAAATACCTCGAACGATCGATTCCAAGCTTCGGCGACGAATTCCGCGCGCGCGAGCCGCAAGCGCGTCGTCTCGGGGAGAAAGCGGCCCACCGGCGGACCACTCGCGTAGTACGCCGCCCAGAAGACCGCCAACGCTCCGATCCAGTCGTTGGGAACTTCCGCGCCGGCGTTCAGCTCGAGGGCGTACTCGCGGAGACGGGGGACGTCGGTCTTCCTCGCGAACGATGAGAAATCGAGATCGCGCTCGTGCCACGTCAAGAACGAGTCGAAGTCACGCTGCTCGTACGTGTGAAGAACCCGCGCCAGCAACGCGACGATGGAATCGAGGTCGCGCGCGTCGAGCGCATCCAGCGGTGGCGACACGTCGCCCTGAACGAGACACGCGACGGCGTGGCTCTCATACTCGGCGAGAATCGACTCCGCGGGATGGCCGCGAATCGACGGTCGGTGACGCGGCCGAAGCACAGAGAACGCCGCGAAGGCAACGATCAAGCCCGCGATGAGGATCGACGCCCAGCATGGGGACGTCGCCCACCCGCGTACGAGGTGGGAGGGTATGCACGTCGCGTTGCGCCGGCGGCTCGAGGCAAGCATCACGCGCGTGCGCGCGTCCGAGTCCGATTCCCCCATCTCGATCGCTCCGCCGACTGGACCGGAGCGTTCCAGCACGGTTTCGGGTGGCGTCCGAAAAACCGATCGAGACGTGGCTGTTGCCCGCTCTCAGCGGATGCGCTGCGCGCGCTTGCGCGTGTCCTCGTCCTGACCGTGGATCGCGCCTTCAGGGAGCTTCACGGACCAGGACAGCGAGCTCTTGACGTCGAGCGACTGTCCTTCGACGAGCGTCTCGTCGGCCCAGCGCACGCGCAGCATCCAGGTTCCGGCCGTCAGCTCGTCGATGTGCAGATCCTGACCCGCGGGGAGCATCGTCACCTCGCGCGGCGCGCCGCCGACCGTGATCTTCACCGGCAGGGGTTGGTAGCGGCCGTCGAGCTCGAGCACGAGCTCCGCCGATCCCGCTTCGACCGCCTTCAGCTCGACCGACACTTCTTTCTCGCCGCCCTTGAGGACGATGCCACCGCTGCGCTTCCCGTCCGGCGACGTCGCGACGAGGTAGCGCACGTTCGAGATCGTCTCGTTGGCGGTCAGCCAGAACTGACCATTGCCGTCGGTGACGGTCTCCTGCACCGCCGTGGGCAGATCGGGGAAGAGCTCGTTCTCGAGCACGAGATAGTCGCGCACGTTGAGCGCGGCCATCGTCGCGCCGACGCGGTCGGGCGGCTCCATGCGCACGCGCGCGCCGGCGATCGGCGTTCCGCCCGAGCGCACGGTGCCCGAGAGCTGAGGCGCGGGCTCGAGGTGCAGGACGAGCGTCTCGCTCTCGCCGGCCTGCAGCGAGAGCGATCGCGTTCGCGGGTCCGCCACCGCGCCGGTGTGGAACAAGTGGACGTCGATCGGCTCGGCCGGCAGGTCCTCGACGACCTTCGTGCCGCCGGGGTACACGCGCACGGGGTTCACGGTGAACCACGGGAAGCGCCGCTGCGCCTTCGCGTTGCTCGGCAGGAGGAAGACCTGCGCCTCGTACCCGGGGTTGATCGCCTCCGCGATGTTGATCTCGAGCCGCGCCCCGCGCTGCAGCGTGAACTTCAGCCGGCCGAGCTCGACCGTCTTGCCGGCGGGGATCGTCGCGTTCTCGCGGTAGGCGGCATAGCCGGGCTTGTCGATCACGACGATCACCTCGCCCGGCGTCATGCGATCGAAGACGAACTGTCCGTTCGCTTCGGTCGTCGTCTCCTGACCGTCCATCGTGACGCGCGCGCCCTCGAGCGGGTTGCCGTCGGGGCCGAACACTTCGCCGTGCACGACCGCGGAGCGGCCGTACACGATGTTGAGCTGCGAGTCGCGATCCTGCCGCAGCCGCACCTCGCGCATCGACGTGATGCCCGGGCCGCGCACTTCCGCCAGCGAGAGCCCCGGGTACAGGTCGTTCGCGCCGAACACGCCCTCGCGATCGCAGTGCAGGACGCGACCTGTGTTGGGACCGGCCACGAACGTGACCTCGGCGCGGATGCCGGTGCCGCTCGCGTTCTTGATCGATCCGCGCAACCGCGCCGTCGCGGCCGAGCCGAGCGCCGCCGCGCCCTCCGCGCGCAGCGCGACGTCGGAGCGCAGGAGCTCGAGATCGACCTCGAGCGGGAACACGACCGTCGTCTCGACCGCGGGCGGCGGGCTCTCGGCGTCGAGCACCGCGCGATCGGGCGCCTCGATGGGCTCGGGCGCGAGCGGCGGTGTTGCTTCCACCTTCGCCGACGACCCGACCGTTGGCAGCGTCGCCGCGGACGGCTTCGCTGGAGATTGCACCGCCCACCAGAGCCACGTCGCGAGGCTCACGGCGATCAGCAAGGCGGCGGCGAGCAGTGCGTTGCGCTGGCCTCTCGTCATGAAATCGCGACGGAGCATAGTCTCACCCGGGGGCCCGTCGCAGCCTCGTGCTCCGAACTATCCTCGGGAGCACACGGCGACTACGCAGCCGGCGCCGTCCTCGCTATCCTCTTCGCCCTCCTTTTCCAGCAGAGCCTTCCATGAAGACCTACACGATCGTCGAGCTCCTCGGGGACGGCATCTCGGCCGAGCTGAGCCAGAGCGTCCGCGCCGTCGCGGAAGCGTTGCCGTGCCGCCTCGAGTTCCAGCCGGTCGACCTGTCGGAGCCCAGCCGCAAGGCGCGCGGCAACGCGCTCTACGACGAAGCGGTCGCGCTGATGCGCAAGCACCGCGTCTCGCTCAAGTACCCGACCGCGACGACCGGCGAGAGCCCGAACCAAGTGCTGCGCGAGCGCTGCCAGTTCGCGGTCATCCACCGTCCCGTGTGCACGATCCCGGGCATCCCGTCGAACTTCACGCGCCCGCTCGACATCGACGTCGTGCGCATCGCGACCGGCGGCACGTACGACGACGCGGGACGCCGCATCGGCCGCGACACGGCGGTCGCGCTGCGCGTGATCGAGCGCGGCCCCTCGCGCTTCGCGGCGCGCTTCGCGTTCAAGCTCGCGATGGTGCGCGGCACCGGCGTCGTGTCGACGAGCAAGTACACGATCCAGCGCGCGACCGACGGTCTCTTCGAGGAGGTCGTCGGCCAAGTCGCGCAGGACTACCCGTCGATCCCCTACCGCCGCGAGCTCTTCGACGCGCTGCTCGCCGGCGTGATCATGAACCCCGAGCGCTACGGCGTGATCGTCTGCCCGAACGAGTACGGCGACTTCCTGTCGGACATGGCCTGCGGCCTGATCGGCTCGATGGGCCTGGGGGACAGCAC
>CAZQHA010000042.1:0-15481 GCA_964592795.1 uncultured Planctomycetaceae bacterium
GACGAGGACATCGCGCGGACGCTCAAGGAGGACGGCATCGTCGTCTACACGGTGCACATCGCCGAGGGCGCGATCCCCGATCAAGTCGTGCGCATCGCGGCGATCACCGGCGGCGAGGCCTTCAAGCCCGAGGACACCGACGGATTGAAGCGCGTCTTCGCGAGCATCGACGACATGCAGAAGGCGCGCCTCGAGAAGTCGCAGGCGGAAGCGGTCGACGACTGCGCGCCGTGGTGCTTCGCGGCGCTCGGCATGCTCGGCCTCGGGATCGTCGGGCTCTTCGGATTGAGGTACACGCCGTGGTAGACGCGCCGGCGATCCTCACCGACCTCGTGCTCGCGCCGATCCTGGCGGGCACGCTCGTGCTCGTGCTCGCGGCCGGCGCCGAGGCGCTGCACGCGCGGCGCGTGAAGCGCGTCGCGGCGCTCGCGTTCGGGCCGACGCGCCGTCCGGCGGCGTGGGCGATCGCCGCGCCGTTCCTGCGCGTGTCGGCGCTCACCGCGCTCGCGTGGGGCCTCACGACGCTCGTGCTCGTCGAGCCCCGCCGTCAATCGGGCGCGCGGAGCGAGACCGGCCGCGACCCCGAGCATGTGCTCCTCGTGCTCGACGTCTCACCGAGCATGCGCCTCGTCGACGCCGGCCCGAACAAGGACCAGAGCCGCATGCAGCGCGCGCGCGACTTGATGGAGTCGTTCTTCGATCGCGTGCCGATCGAGCAGTACCGGGTCAGCGTCGTCGCCGTCTACAACGGCGCGAAGCCGGTCGTCATCGACACGCAGGACTTCGAGGTCGTGCGCAACATCCTCGGCGACTTGCCGATGCACTACGCGTTCAAGTCGGGGAAGACGCAGCTCTTCGACGGCCTCGAGGAAGCGGCGAGGATCGCGCACCCCTGGAACCCGCGCAGCACGACGCTGATCGTGCTGAGCGACGGCGACACCGTCCCCGCGACGGGGATGCCGAAGCTGCCGCCGTCCGTGCGCAGCGTGCTCGTCGTCGGCGTCGGCGATCCGTTCGTCGGCAAGTTCATCGACGGGCGGCAATCGCGGCAGGACGTGTCGACGCTGCAACAGATCGCGGCGCGCCTCCACGGCACGTTCCACAACGGCAACGCGAAGCACTTGGCCTCCAGCCTGATCGCGGCCGCCGCGGGAACGGACGAGGAAACGGCTTTCGAGAAGCTGACGCGGCGCGAGTACGCGTTGATCGCGATCGCGGCCGGAGCACTGCTCCTCGGACACTTGCCGCTCCTCCTGCATCTCTTCGGGACGAGCTGGCGACCGGGCGCGTCTCCGGCCGCGGTGATTCGATCGGGAAAACCGGCGAGTAACCGGGCTTCGCTGGCGGAGGTAGGATGACGCGTCGTTCGAAAGAGGAGGACGGCCGATGAGAAAAGCGCTGCTCTTCGTGTGGCTGTTGTTGCCCGTCGCCGCGTTCGCGTACCACTACGGGCCCGGACAAGACCATCTGCGCGTCGATCGCGCGGCGAGCGCGATGTCGCGCGGGGAAGCGGCGGCGCGCGCGGCGAGGGACGTCGCGGCGCGCGAGGGAGACGAGGCGGCTCGCCCGCTCTGGGCCGAGGCCGAGGAAGCGTTCACCGAAGCGCTCGCGGAGCTCCCCATCGATCGTGTGCGGGAAGCGCGCGCGATGCGCATCGAGCGCGCCAAGGCGCAGATGTTCATCAGCAAGCTGCCCGACGCCCGGCGCGACCTGGGTGCGCTCGTCGACGAGCTCGTCGCGGATTCGGGCGCGGACGCGGCGCAGCTCGCCGACGCGCGCGGCGCGCTCGCCGGCGCCCAGTACTACACGACGTGGCTGATGCGACTCGAAGGCGCTCCGCGCGAGGAGTGGGAGCGCGAGATCGAGAGCTCGCGCCAGAACTACAAGCTGCTCGCGGAGCAATCGGCACGCTCGGGCGACGACCGCGCCGCGCGCACGTCGCAGGAGAACCTGGAGTCGGCGATCCGCCTCGCGCGCATGGAGCTGAAGGATCTCGCCGGCTTGCCGCTGCCGTCGCAGTGAAGGGGTTGTGGGAGCGGTCACGGTCGTGACCGCAAGATCGGTCCTCGCAAGGGCAGGGTTCCGCAGGACGCTCGCGGCGCGGGCTCGGGTCCGCCGCCCGACGATTCAGGCTCGTGAAGCTCGCTCGACTGTCGATCGCGATCGTGCTCCTCGCGTCCGCCGCGCGCGCACAAGTCATCATCCAGTCCGCGGACGGAACGATCGTCGTCGAGGGCGGCGAGGAGGCCCAGGTCGTGCAGCCTGCGGTCGAAGCTCCGGCGGAGACGACCGCGTCCACCGGCAAGTCGACGCCGCGTTCGAGCAAGTTGAAGTCGCTGCAGTTCGATCGCCGTCCCTCGGCGATTCTCGCGGCGTGGTCGACGCCGCCGAAGCCGAAGGAAGAGGAGGCGCAGCCGCCCGCGCCTGCGCCCGCCGGCGAAGCCACCGCCGCGCCCGAGGCGATTCCGGTCGAGCCGCAGGCGGACGAACCCGCCGAGCCGCTCGATCCGGAAGCGCAGAAGAAGGCGGACGAGGCGAAGAAGAAGGCCGAGGCCGACGCGGAGAAGAAGCGCAAGGCCGAGGAGGAGAAGGCGCGCAAGACGGCCGAGGCCAAGGCGCTCGACGAGGAGATCGCGTCGTTCCAACGCAACGTGACGCTCGGAGATTGGGCCGCGGTGAAGTCGTACCTCGCGTCCCTCACGGACGACGAGAAGAAGGTCGGCTACGACCAGCTGCTCAAGTCACTGCAGAAAGGTCCGTCGGCGCGGCCCGCGAACGTCCAACCCGCGGGCTTGGCGTACGTCGAGAAGAATCGATTCGCGCCCGCCGACGTGCTCGGCCTCGCGGCGGCCGCGCCGCAGAAGCTGACGAAGGAGCAGCTGACGACGCTGGGACAGATCCTGCGGCAGGCGCTCGACGCGGGTCACCAGCTCGACGGATTCGTCGCGGAGCTGAAGCCGCGGTTGATGGAGGAAGGCATCGCGCTCGATCGCCGCCAGCTCGCGCTCGTGCTGGTCGCGGCGAACGAGGCGCTCGGGCTCGAGGAGCTCCTGCCGACGGCCGAACAAGCGACGCAGGAGAACGACCGCGAGGCGCTGAACCTGCTCTCGCGTTGCTACCTGGCACACTACGACAAGGACAAGAAGGCGGCCTGGCTCGAGAAGACGTGGTCCGCGACCCAAGCGGTGCTCGCGCTCGGCGAGGTCTCCGAGGAAGCCAAGGCCGAAGCGATCAAGCGCGCGGTCGATCTCGCGCCGAAGATCCAGAAGGAGCTCGGCCAGGTGTGGCTCGACGAGAGCTTCACGACACGGCCCGAGCGCGGCATGGAGATCCTGGCCGCGATCGGATCGTCGTCGTCGACTTCGCTCGCGACGGACCCGGCGGACTCGGACAAGCGCTTCAAGCTGCTCCGGCTGCAGACGACCGCGGCGAAGGCGCTGCTCGCCTCCGCGCCCGAGCGCGCGAGCGACTGGCGCTCCGAGCTCTCGCTGCTCGCCGGCAATTGGCTGCGCGAGGCGAACGTGACTTACCAGTACGACGACTCGACCTCGCTGGGGCCGCGCATGCAGCGCGACACGTACGGCAACTACTTCTACTGGGATCCGGGCCAGCAGCGGCGCGGCAACGTGCCGACGGCGATCCGAACCGCGCAGATGCTCGAGATCCGTCCCAGCGACGAATGGCTCGACCGGGTCGACGCGACGCTGCAGCCGAGGGTCCGGATGGTGTTCGCGCAGCTCCTCTTGAAGGTCGGCGAGGACGCCGCCGCGTTCCCGTACATCGAGCAGCTCGCCGCGTCGCACCCGCGGCCGGCGAAGGACCTCGTCGACGAGTTCCTCCGCGTGTGGACGAAGAACCACGATCCGAACGCTGAGAAGACGCGCACCAATCCGTACTTCTTCATCTACGGATTCGAGGAGCGCGCCAACGGCATCCCGCTGACGCGCTCGAAGCAGACGCGCAACCTGCGCGAGCTTGGGGAATGGATCGTCCGCCTGAGGAAGCTCCCGGTCGAGCTCGACGTCGAGCTCGTCGCGAACGCGTTCACGTCCGCGCACAGCACCGCCGAGGTGTACCGGCTCGAAACGGTCGAGGAGGTGTTCGGTCCGATCCAGTCGCTCGACCCGGCGACGCTCGCGGGCCTCGTCCAGAAGATGCGCGCGAACCTCGCCGGCGTGTGGCGCGATCCGGCGCTGCAGGAGAAGAAGAAGACGAACCGCCACCAGAAGGACATCGAGGCCGAGGTGATGCGCGGGTACGAGCTCGCGCGCGCGACGCTCGAGCGGGCGCTCCTCGACCATCCGAAGCGCTACGAGCTCGTGCTCGCGAAGGCGGCGCTCGAGCACGACGAAAACAACTATCGCGGCGAGCTCGGCAAGGACTCGGAGTTCTCCGCGCGCCGTGCGTCGGCGTTCGAGACGTTTCACGAGGCGGCCGCGCTGTACGCGGAGGCGGTGGAGTCGCTCGCGCAGGAGAAAGAGACGATCGCGGTCTTCGAGACGTGGTTCTACGCCGCGCTGGGCGCCTGCGACCTGAAGGCGATCGATCCGAAGATGCAGGTGGCGTCGAGCGAGATCCCGCGGATCCGCACCGCCATCGCCGCGCTGCCCGGCGAACGGGCCGAGCGGCACGCGTCGCAGTTCGCCAGCGCGCTCCTGACGCGGATGAGCAGCGTGAACCCGGGCGTGAAGTTCCGCTACGTGCGCGAGGGCCTCGAAATCACCGGCGAGCACGAGCTCACGCGCGAAGCGCGGGCGCTCCACGACTACTACAAGGACCTCGTGACCGAGATCCAGCTGCGCGCCGCGGTCGACGGCAGCGATCGCGTCGGGCATGCGGCCCCGTTCGGCGTGCGCGTCGACCTCCGGCACACGCGCGAGATCGAGCGCGAGTCGGGCGGCTTCTCGAAGTACCTCCAGAACCAGAACAACCAGAGCTTCGCCTGGAATTACGGACGTCCGCTCGAGGACTACCGCGACAAGTTCGAGGAGGCGGCGCGCGAGGCGCTCGAGGAGCACTTCGAGGTCCTCTCGATCACGTTCAACGATCCCAAGACGCGCTCGCACGCCGACGGCGAATACGGCTGGCGCGTGACGCCGTACGCGTACCTGCTCTTGAAGCCGCGCGGCGCGCAGGTCGACCGCGTGCCGCCGCTGCACCTCGACCTCGACTTCCTCGACACGACGGGCTACGCGGTCATCCCGGTCGAGTCCGCGGCCGTACCCATCGACGCGCGCGAACCCGGCGGTGACGAGCGGCCGTTCGAGGAGCTGCGCCTCACGCAGGTGCTCGACGAGCGCCAGGCGAAGGACGGCAAGCTCCTGCTCGAGGTCAAGGCCTCCGCGTTCGGGCTGGTTCCGGAGCTCGATGCGATCGCGGACATCGCCCCCGCGGGCTTCGACGTCGTGAGCCGCGAGGACCACGGCGTCTCGGTCGTGAAGTTCGACGAAGAAGGACGTGGCATCGTCACCGAGCGCACGTGGACGATCACGACGCGCGCCAAGGACGGACTGGCGAAGCTGCCGGACACGTTCGCGTTCGGCGCACCGAAGGTCGAGCTCGCCGCGAACGAGACCTTCCGCTACGACGACGCGGACCTCGTCGCCGTAGAGTCGCCGGTGTCGCTCGAGCGCGAGTACGGACGCGCGAGCCGCGCGTGGATGTGGTGGATCCCGGTCGGAACCGTCTTGGCCGCGGGTGCCTACTTCCTCGTGCGCCGCTCCGCGCGATCGTCGCCCGCCGCCGCCGCCCGATACCCCATTCCTGAGCCGCTCACGCCGTTCACCGTGTTGAGCTTCCTGCGCGAGATCCGCCGCACGGAGCTCGCCGGCGCGGCGCCGGAGCGCGACACGCTCGACGCGGAGATCCAGCACATCGAGCGGCACTTCTTCATGGAACCGCACAGCGAGGCGCCGGACCTGAGGCGCATCGCGGAGCGGTGGGCCGCGCGCGCCGGCTGACCGCCCTCCGCCGCCCTCGATACCATGAGGGCGGCGTCCACTCGCCGGAGCATCCCCATGAAGCCGTTCGTCGTCGCTGCGTCGGTCACTCTCCTCGGCACCGCTCTCGTCACCGAATACAAGACGGACGAGCACTTCCGCGTCGAGCACGAAACGCGCTACGAGCTCGAGCTCACCGAGTTCGACATGGAGGTCGACGGCGAGCGTCAGGATTCCGGCGATCGTCCGGCACAGAAGTTCGAGACCACGTGGCGGATCGTGCAGGACGACGTCGTGCGCGCCGCGGACGGGGGTCGCGCGACTCAGGTGCGCCGCGAGTTCGAGACCGCCGAACGTCGCACGGTGAGCACGGCGGGAGGCGAGGAGCAGACCGACGAGCAAGAGAGCCCGTTCGAAGGCCTCAAGCTCGACCTGACCCAGTCGGGCGACGACGTGCGCGTCGAGATCGTCGAGGGCGACGCTCCCGATCACGAAGGCGCGCTCGACGGCCACCGGCTCGACTTGTGCCTCGACGCGCTGCTCCCGAAGGACAAGGTCGACAAGGGGTCCTCCTGGGACCTCGACGACGAGACGATCCGTCGCGCGCTCGCGCTCGATCTGCACCCCGCGCTCTTCCCGAAGAAAGCCGACGCGCAAGAGCAGGGCGAGGGAGGCGAGCGGCGCGGGAGGCGCGGACGATTCGGCATGTCGCGGCGCGGCGAGCGGGATCTGCTGGCGCACACGGAGTGGACCGGCACGGCAACCGTCGCGTCGCTCACCGAGGACGTCGACGGGATCGAGTGCGCGAAGATCCAACTCGAGCTGAAGTCGAGCGGCAGCTTGCCCGAGCCCCAACCGGGCGAGGGGCGCCAGTCGCGCATGCCGCTCGCCGCCGAACCCGCGAATCCCTTGCTGGAAAACACCTATTCGGTGGAGCTCGAGGGCGCGCTCTACTTCGCGATCGGAGCGCGCCGCCCGGTGCGCCTCGAGCTCGAAGGGAAGGTCGAAGTCGAATCCATTCGAGAGATGACGCGCTCCGAGCGCACCGTCCGAATCCACACGAAGAGCGAAGGCGAACTCGCGTTTCGAATCGACGTCGGCGAAGGCAAGGCCGAGTCCAAATAACAAGTCTGCTCGAGCCGCATTAGTCCGGAATCACGGATTCAGCGCATTCGTAACTGGATCGGCGACTGGAGAATTGGCAGTCTGGGGTCGCTCGCGTAACCCCATCCAAAAGGATTTCGACGCGCGGATATCGCGCGTCCAAAGCGATATGGCACGAACCAACCTCGATTCCGAGATCCGCTCTCGTATCGAAACCTTCCTCGAGGAGATTTCATCGCTCCTCAAACAAGCTGCGCTCGAGTCGGTCCGCGCGGCCTTGGGGGATGGCGCGACGCCAGTACAACGCGGCCCCGGCCGCCCGCCGAAGAGCGCCGGCGCTCGCTCGGTCGGACGACCGCGCGGCGGCGGCGGCAAGCGTTCCAGCGAGCAAGTCGACGAGATGGCGTCGCGGATCCTCGCGTACGTGAAGACCAATGCTGGAGAAAGCCTGGAAGCGATCAGCCGCGCGATCGGAGTGCCGACGAAAGAAATGAAGCTGCCGGTGATCAAGCTGCTCAGCACACGACAGCTGAAGAAGACCGGACAAAAGCGCGGCACGAAGTACTTCGCGGGCTCGGGCAAGGCCGCGACCGCTCGCAAGGCCGGCCGAAAGGGCCGGCGCAAGGCCGCACGCGGAAAGCGCGGACGGAAGGCGCGTCCAATGGCCGTCGCCGCGTAGTCGGGCGGTCGCCGCTCGGAACGAAATCGTGGCCAGTCGAGTGCGACTGGCCACGCTGCTTTTCAGGTCACTTCCGACGAAACGACACGAGCCGTCGAGGCCGCGCACCGTTATTGGATTCAATGCACGGCGTCACTTCACCGCGTATTCGAGCCAGACGGTGCCCGTCTTCTCGAAGGTTCGCTCCTTCGTGAGCGTCAGTTTCGACGACTTGCCCGGCGGAGGCAGCAGAGGAATCCCGGCGCCGAGGAGCACTGGAATGATGGCGGTCTCGATGGAGTCGACCAACTTCAGATCGAGCAAGCTGCGGAAGAGCTTCCCGCCGCCGAAGAGCCAGATGTCCTTGCCGGGTGCCTTCTTGAGCGCACTCAGCGTCTCTTTCGCCTTCTCGCTCCGGACGATCGTCACCTTCGGATGATCCTCGGGCCGAAGCGTCTGCGAGAAGACGTAAGCCTTCATCCCCGGCATCCCGCCGCCGCCGTGCTTCATCGACGCTTCGTATGTGCCGCGACCGATGAGCACCGTGTCGAACCGGCCGAGCATCTCCTTGAAGTCGATCTCGGGGTCCATGAGGATCCAGTCGGCTTCGCCCTTGGGACCCGCGATGTAGCCGTCGAGGCTCATCGCGACCGAAAACCGGATGCGTCGCATTCAGATCGCCATGGAGGTTGCGCGCGCCTTCGCTCCGAACGGCGCGCGGATGGATTCTTTCGCCGGTGGCTTCGGCCACAGCGACAGCTTTCGCCCGAGCCAGTGCGATTCGACGCGCGAGCGGAAGTACGCCTCGTGCTCCCACTCGACCTCGGCCATCGTCAGCAGGCAATCGATCCAATCGTGCCGGCCGCACTCGAGCGCGTGGCGGGCGGCGGCCTCGTATTCGCGGATGTTGCGGCTCTCGAGCCTTCCGGCGCCGTAGAGCGGCAGCAGCGCGCTCGTGACGTGGCACAACGCGCCGAGCACGCGTCCGAGGAGCGCCGCGCGCAGCTCGCGCGAGCGCCGGACGCGCACTTTCATCGCGGCGAGCATCTCGCCGACGAGCCGGCGGTGGTGCCACTCCTCCGCTTCGATCGATTGGATGCGCGCGCGGCCGTTCTCGTCGCGCACGGACTTCCAGTGGCCGCGGTAGGCGTGCGCGGCGGCGAGCTCGCCCGAGTACGCCAGTTGGAGCACGCGCGCCAGGTCGAGCTCGGCGGCTGGGCGTGCGCTCTCCATGTCATGTCCCCGGCTGACAGAAGCACGACGACGTGAGCTTCACGTCCGCGCGCGACCAGGCCTTCGCGTAGCGCGCGTCGATCACGCGCGCTTCGTCCTCGAGATTGCGCTCGCGCAGACAGCGCGCGAGCCCGAACAAGGACCAACCGTTGTCCGGGAAGCGCGCCAAGTCCTCGCGGAACACTTTTTCGGCGTCCTCGAACCGCTTCGCCTCCATCAACGCGGCGCCGAGCGCGTGGCGCACCGGCATCATCCAGTCCGGCGGCTCGTCGTAGACGAGCTCGTCCTCGGCCGCGGCGGCCTGGCGCAGGAGCGCGATGCCCGCGTCGTGCTCCTTGCGGCGGAACGCGATCTCGCCCGCGAGCATGTCCTTCGCGATCGCGAGCACCGCGCGCGCCGGATTGTTGCCGATCGAGCGATCGTCGACCTTCTCGAGCGCGGCGAGGAAGGCCGTCTGCTCCCCCTCCGCGTGCTCGACGTGACCCAGCGCCGCGTAGGCGACTCCGCGCGAGTAGTGGTACATCGCCTTCGACACCGTGAGGTGCTTCGGAAACTCGGGATGATCGAGCACGTCTTCCCAGCGACCGAACCGGACGAGCGTGTGCAGCACCGTCGGCATGAAGCCGTCGATCAGCGGGCCCGATTGCTCGATGAACTCCTTCGGCACGTTGTCGACGAGATCGCGCGCGGCCGAGATCGCCGCGTCGCTGCGCCCTTCCATCATCGACGCGAACGTCAGGAAGTGATGGTTGTGCGCCATGTACACGCGGTAGAAGCCGGCGCGCGGGAAAAGTTTCGTGTGCTTCCGATCGGCCGCGATCGCACGGACGTTCGCCGCCGACGCGTCCGCGTAGCGGCCGAGGCGCAGGTCGATGTGCGCGGGCATGTGCACGAGGTGCCCCGCGCCCGGCACCAGCGTGCGCAGCCGATCCGCCGCATCCGCGGCCTTCTCCGGCGTGCGCGACGCTTCCATCGCGTGGATGTACAGGTGGCACGCGCCGGGATGGTTCGGCGCGATCGAGAGCACTTTCTCCAGTGTTTCGAGGATCTCGGGCGTGTCCTCCTTCGGCTGGCCGTCGCGCGTCCAGAGGTCCCACGGGTGCAGGTCCATGAGCGCCTCGGCGAAGAGCGTCCCGATGTCCGCGTCCTTCGGGTTCGCGTGCCACACCCTGCGCATCGCGTCCGCGTACGCGCGATCGAGCGGAGCGCGCTCGGCTCCGAAGTCGGCGGAGTAGCGGTGCGCGAGCGCGTCGATCAACGCCCGCTCGACCGAGCTCGCTCCCGTCGCGAGCTCGCGCGCGCGGCCGAGCGCTTCCCACGCCGCCTGCGCGTGCTCGGCGTCGAGCGCCGCGTTGTTGATGTGCGGGCCGTTCGCGAGCGCGATCCCCCACCACGCCATCGCGCAGTTCGGATCGAGGCGCGCGACTTGGCGGTACGAGCGGATCGCTTCGTCGTGGTTGAACGCGAACGTCAGGACGAGCGCTTGGTCGAAGTAGCGCTGCGCGATCGGCGAGCTCGTGACGATCTCGCGGTGGTGCGTGCCGAGGTCGTCGTAGAGGTAGCCCTCGTTCGAGTCGGAGGGCCGGGCGGGTGCTTGCGTCGATTGGCAGGCGATCGTCGAAAGCAATGCCAGAACAGTCACGGATCGCGTGCACAGAGCGTTCATCGGAGCCATGTTCGCGCCGCGCGTTCGTCGGTTCAACCGTGCTTGTCGAGTCCAATCTCCCGAAGTACCGTTTCGCGCATGCTTTCTCTTGCCTGCGCCGTCCTCTCGCTCGGCGCCTCCGTTCCCGAGATCGAGCCGCGACTCGCCGCCGAGATTCCGACGCTCCTCGATCTCTACCGTCATCTGCACCAGAACCCCGAGCTCTCCTACTTCGAGGAGAAGACCGCCGCGCGCATGGCGCAGGAGCTGCGCGCCGCCGGGTATCAGGTGACCGAGAAGCTCGGCAAGTACGCCGATCCGAGCCGGACGGGCCACGGCGTCGTCGCGGTGCTCTCGAACGGCGACGGGCCGACGCTCCTCGTGCGCGCGGACATGGACGCGCTGCCGGTCGAGGAGAAGACCGGCGTGGCGTACGCGAGCCGCGCGCGCACGAAGGACGACACGGGCGCCGACGTTGCGGTCATGCACGCGTGCAGCCACGACATGCACATGAGCGTGCTCGTCGGGACCGCGCGCGTGATGAGCGCGATGAAGGACCAGTGGAGCGGGACGCTGATCCTCGTCGCGCAGCCGGCGGAGGAGCGCGCCCCGGGCGGCGCCGACGCGCTGCTCCGCGACGGGCTCTACACGCGGTTCCGGAAGCCGGACTGGTGCTTGGCTTTGCATGGCGACGCGCAGCGTCCCGCGGGCAAGGTCGGTGTCGTTCCCGGTTACGCGCTCGCGAACGCCGACACGGTCGACATCACCGTGCGCGGCGTCGGAGGGCACGGGTCGTCGCCGCATCTCGCGAAGGATCCCATCGTCATCGCGGCGGAGACCGTTCTCGCGCTGCAGACGATCGTCAGCCGCGAGGTGAAGCCCGGCGACCCGGCCGTCGTCACCGTCGGATCGATCCACGGCGGCACCAAGCACAACATCATCCCCGACGAGGTCGTGCTCCAGCTCACCGTGCGCTCGTACGCCGCCGAGACGCGCGCGCGCATCCTGGATTCGATCGAGCGCATCGCGCTGAACACGGCCCGCGCGGCGGGGGTCCCGGCCGATCGCGAGCCGAAGGTCGCGCTCAATCCCGCGCTGTTCGTCCCCGCGACGTACAACGATCCGGCGCTCGCGGAGCGGTGCGCCGCGGCGATGCGCGCGGCGCTCGGCGACGCGAACGTCGAAGCCGCGACGCCGGTCACCGGCGCCGAGGATTTCGGCGCGTACAGCCTCCCCGACCGCTCGGTGCCCTGCTTCATGTTCTGGCTCGGCGCCGTCGATCCGCAGAAGTTCGAGGAGGCTCGCAAGAGCGGCGCGCCGTTGCCCTCGCTCCACTCGAGCCTGTACGCGCCGCACGCCGAGCCCATGCTGCGCACGGGGGTGAAGGCGATGAGCGCGTGCGCGCTCGATCTGCTGGCGAAGCGGCGCTGATTCGATCGCGCGGACCGCGCTAGGCGGGCGCCTCGATCCCGAGCTTCTTGCACGTGTTCGCGACGTGGCTGCCCTTCCAGAACACGGTTCCGCAAGTCGCGCAGCGGTAGAGCGTGGGGAAGTGCTCGAACACGTCGCTCGGTACGTGGGAGCGGACCGACTCGCGATCTTGAACCGTGTCGAGCGGCACGTTGCAGCGGATGCAGCGCGAGAAGAGGCGCGATCGGACGTCGAGGTCGAGCGCGCGCACGACGTGCCGCGTCTGCTCGACGGGATCGTCCATCCCGAGCACTAGGAGCCTTCGCGGCATAGGGAGATCCTCTCCGACGCGTGTGTTGCGCGTCAGGAACACGCGGCCCTCAGCGTCGGCCCAGCGGATGAGCTCGCGCGCGGAGCGACCGGCGTCGAACGCGCAGTCGTAGCCCAGACAGCGCAGGTACTTCCCGAGCTTCAGCAGCATCGAGTCGGCGAGGAAGCGCGGATCGTCCGTCGCGGTCACGGCGCCGGATCGTACTGCGAGCGCGCGCTCACGCTCCCGCCGGCGCCGAAGCCCGGGGGGCCGCGCGCGGCGGGGCCGCGACGCTCGGCACGGGCGCGCTGCGGTCGGGGCGATGCCGGAGCGATTCGAAGATCTGTCGTGCCTGCGCTCGCGCCTGACCGAGCGAAGTGGCGACGTGGAACTCGCCTTCCTTCGGAAGCCGCGATCGGATGCGCTTCTCCTCGAGCTCGCTCGTCCAGATCCCGACGATCACCGGCAAAGCGGGAAAGCGCTCCGCGAGCCGCTTGCCGAGGTAGCGCACCGGCGCGAGCGTCGGCGGCGGCACGTGCGAGATGCACACGACGTCGGGGCCGAATCGCTCGACGGCCTCGAGCATCTCGCTCGCGAATCGGTCGACGGAGACCACGTCGCACTCCATGCCGCTCTCCCGCAGCACGATCCCGAGGATGCGGCACGCGATCTCGTCGGCGGAGTCGCTCGCCGGGAGGCACAGGACGCGCAGCGGCGCTTCGACCGTCTCGCCGGGCACCGCGCGCTCCGCGATCTCGTCCAGGATCGTCGCCAGGTTGCGCTCGATCGTCTCCTGCTTCGACTCGTCGACGTGCCCCGGGCGCCAGTCCTGCGCCGCCATGCGCAGCGCCGGGAGCATCGTGCCGTCGAGCACGTCGACGAGCGGCGCGGATTCGAGCGACTCGAGCACGACTTGCTCCGCTCCGTCGTGATCCCCCGCGAGCAACCGCTGGTACAACCGCGCCGAGGACGAGAGCCGCGACTTCTTGCCGAGCAACGTCGACAAGAAGCGCAGCTGGGGAATGTGGTCGCCGATCACCATCAGACAGACGGTGATCGGCATCGAGAGCACGAGCCCGACGCCGCCCCACAGCCACGTCCAGAAGAGCGCCGACACGATGATCGCCAGCGGCGACGCGCCGGTCCGCCTCTCGAAGAACAGCGGCTCGAGCAAGTTGTTGGTCAAGAGCTCGAGCGTGCCGATCCATCCCGCGGTGTAGAGGAAGTGCGCCCAACCGTCGAACACGGCGAGCGACACCGCCATCGGCCCGAGCGCGGCGATCCAGGGCCCGATGTACGGGATGAATCGCAGGAGGCAGGACAAGAATCCGAACAGCAGCGCGTTCGGCACGCCGATCACGGCGAGTCCGATCGCGACGAACACGCCGTTGATCACGTTCACGAGGAACTGCGCGAACAGGAACTGGCTCACGCGCTTCGACGCGTCCTCGAGCATCTGGGTCGTGACGTGGAGACGCTGCTCGCCGGCCAGCCAGATCAAGTGGTCGCGCAGCTCGACGCGCTGCAGGAGCATGAAGAACACGAGCAGCACGACGATGGCCGCGAAGCCCAGGATCGAGAGCACGCGCTCGAGCGCGCCTCGGATCGTGGCCAGCGCGCCCGCGCTGGGGGGCGCGACCTCGATGCGCGGCACGCTCGCGTCGGTCGCGGCGGCGTCGTCCGAGCCTTGCATCCCGCGTCCGAGCTCCTCGACGACCTGCGCCGCGCGCTCGAGCGGCACGCTCTGACCGACACGGAGATCGTCGACCTTGCGCTGGAGCGTGTGCTTGTACTCCGGCAGGTGCGCAGCGAAGTCGGTGACCTGCCCGACCACGAACCAGCCCATGGTCGCGAGCGCGACGACGACCGAGAGCACCACGGCGAGCACGGCCGGGAAGCGGCCCCAGTGCCGTCGCTCGAGGAACGTGACGATCGGCGCGAGCAGGAACGCGAGCAGGATCGAGAGAGCGATCGGGATCAGCACCTCGCGCGCGAAGAAGAGCGCGCCGACGACGAGCAGCGCGCTCACGAACGTGACGATCCGCGGCGTGAGCCAGGGCCGTCCCGGCGGCGGTCGCTCGGCGGTCGCTTCGGTGTCCGTCTTCTGCATGTGTCCGCGCGCTACAACCGCAGCGAGTCGAACAGCCGCTGCAGCGGATCGCGCGATTGCTTCGGCCGGAGTCGCGGCGCGAACGGCAGATTGCGCAGCAACTTCTCGATCAGCTTCGAGGCGGCGACGCCCTTCAACGCGCGCGACCCGATCGCGAGCGTGGCGAGCGCCCCACCGTGACGCCTCACGACCTGCGCCAGCGGTCCGCTCATCGCGAACCCAGCCGCGACCGAAGCGATGAGCGCGAGGACCGGATGGCGCCGGACGTGCGTCGGCAGATCGACGAGGCCGCGCAGGTCCTCCTTGGCCTCACTCAAACTGACCCGCAGTCCCTGCCGCGCCCATTGCTCCTCCTGATCCAGGAGCTCTTCCTCCGTGAGAGGCAAGCGCGCCGTCCGAGACGTGTCGTCCATGTCGCGAACGGTGCTGATTCCGGAGCCGTTCATACTTCTTCACCTGCTTGGAGAGTTGGTGCTTGTCCCGCCGTCGAATCGCACCCGCGACGAGCCCCGCTGCGATCCCGAGCAGCAGCACGCCCGCGACGAGGTTTCCGAGCCACGCGCGCCCGTCGAACCACACCGTCAGCCCGTCGGCGACGCCGTGGACGAAGAGCAGCGTCGCCGTGATGAGCCATGTGATGCCGATGCACGCGCCGATCGCGATCCACGTGATCTGCCGCGTCTTCCTTCGGATCGCGAGCCCGGCGCGGTCCTGGTGGGTCTCGATCAGCGTCTTGCCGTAGTCCGCCGCCTCGAGCGCGCGCTCGTAGATGTCGATCGCCGCGTCCGCCATGCGCATCTCGCCGTCGCGGCGAGGCGGCACGCTCCGTCGGCGCGGGGAGCGCGCTTGTCGGCGCGCACGCGGTTCCGTTCGCGCGCGCGCCGACGCTTCGTCCGATCCGTCGAGCTTCCCGTGTTCCATGGGTTCCTCCGCGGGAATCGCGGAGCGCGCGCCGATCAGCGGCGAGCCAGGAACACGCCCAGGAGCAATCCCACTCCCGCCGCGATCAGAATGGATGGAATCGGCCGGTCCTGTACGGCGCCTTCGAAGCTCTTCTCCATCGCGACGGCGC
>CAZQHA010000043.1:0-3261 GCA_964592795.1 uncultured Planctomycetaceae bacterium
AGCGCGTTCTGCTTCGGCGACGGCACGGGCATCGAATGCCCATGCGGTCCCGATCAGAGCGGAGATCCGGGGCGCGGCTGCAGGAACTCGAAGCCCGACAGCCACGGGTGCCTCTTGACCGCCGTGCACTCCACGCTCGGGACTCCCGATCCGACGAGCAGCGTGACCGCGAACGAGCTCGCGCTGAAGGCCGAGGGGATGCTCGCGGGGAGCTACGCGATCTTCCTGCAAGGCACCGAGAAGTTGAACGGCGGACTCGGTGAGACGTGGGTGCCGGAGTTCGACGGATTGCAGTGCCTCGCCGGCTCGATCGTGCGTCTCGGCCGCATCACCACGATGGGTGGAACGAACGTCTTGGCCGGCGTCGCGGGCGTCGCGGCGCTCACGGCGACGCCGCAGACGCTCTACTACCAGACCGCGTATCGCAACGCGGTCCCGTTCTGCACTCCAGGGACTCTCAACACGTCGAATGCCCTGCTGATTCGGTGGGAGCCCTGACGTAGCCGAGGAGACCCGGCGACGCGCGCTGCTGCGCGGAAAGACGAAGCGCGATCGATTGGTCTACCGAAGTAAACTCGTCGATCGCACTTCTGGATCGAATTCGTGTTACCGAAAGGATCCGCGCGCCTCGTAGTACGACCGGATCGGCGCTCAAGCTCGCGATTCGACGCGAGGCTCCAATTGCGTGCATTCGAGTAGCGCGCCGCCGGTCGGCTGCCGGACGGACACGTCGAGCTCCGTCACGGCGACTCGGTCTCTTCGCTCTCCAGATCGACGCCGGAGCGCCCTTGGCCCGCGGCCAACCAGGACCGGACGGAATCCAGGTGCTCCTGCTCCTCGGAGTGCGCTTCGCGGAACTCCTTGGCGGTCTCTTCGAATCCGGCGATCTCCGTGAGCTCGGCGAGCGCCTCCCAACATTCGTTGTCGGCGAGCTCCGCCACCATCACCGCTTCCAGGGACTGCAGCAGGGTCGTGCGCGGATCGACGATCACGTCCGCGACGCCGCGACTCATCGTCGCAGCGATATCGGCGGAAGGCGTCACGGCATTGGGATCGCCGCCCATGTCGAAGAGAGCCCTGGCTAGCAGTTGCATGTGCTCGAGCTCTTCCTCGCGAATGTGCTGCAGCTCCGCGAGCGTCGGCCCGCCTTCGAAGCTGCCGTATGCGGCGTGCTTGGAGAGGATGCCGTCGTAGAGGCGGACTCCGGTTCGTTCGAACGCCAGCCGCTCGCCGATCTTGTCGACGAGCTGCGCCAGCTGCGCGTCCTCGGGATCCAGTCCTTTGCCGGAGATGTGTCCGATCGGGACGCGCTCGCCGGCGTACTGGATGCGGACCTGCGCGACGTCCGCGGCCGTTCCCTCCGAAGTGGGCGGGAACTCCCGCGTGCCCTCCATCATCTCGTCTTGGAGCTCGTCGGTATCGTGCACCGTTCGATTGGGGCCGGCTTGAGCAAGTTGTGTCACCGACGGATTCATGATCGTTTCGCTCCTGTGGTTCGGCGCATCAGCCGCTTCGCCGGCCGACGGACTTGGTTGTCTTCGCTGAGCTCGGTGCCCGGCCGCCACACGTATCCGCCGGACACGGTGTTCGAGGGCGACCCGTCGGCGTTGACGGATTGTCGGTACTCGCGCGTGGCTTTGCTCTCGTCGTCGCGCTCGACGAACATCGCCCCGCGCGCCGAGAGCATGACCTCACGACGCAGGACGTCGCGGACGAACTCCCTGTGGCTGGCGAAGAGAAGCGGTGCCGGCAGCTTCGAGTTCAGCACCTCGGCGGCATCCCTGCGCTCCAGCCGCTCGAAGTGTCGAGCAGCGAACTGCAGCTGGCCAAGCTCGTAGTCGAGCATTCGTTCCCAGATCGACTTGATCCGCGGGTCGTCCTCGCTCTCGGCGCAGCTCCAGTACAGGTAAACCTCGTTGGCTTCGTGAATCAGCCACTTCTCGCACCAGCTCTCGTCGGGATCCGCTATGGATTCGTACTGCGTGACGTGTTGCTCTTCGATCGACGCGATCTCCGCGTAGAGCTGTCGCGCCAGAGGATCGGCGAACATGGGACCGATCGTCATGTAGTAATCGTGGGTCTGATGCTCCGCAGCCATGATCGTCGTGGCGTGCAGCTTCGAGATGAGCCGCGCCGAGCTTCGGTCGTACGGCGTGCGCAGGTCGTCCTCCGGATGGCGATGCTCGATCGCGGTCGGTCTGCCCGGAAGGATGTCGGTGTAGCCTTGCAGGATGCTGTTCGCGTCCTTCCCCTCCACACGATCCATCAGAGCCGCGTAGCGATACATGTGATCGAAATCTTCGAGCAGGCCGAATCGGTATACCTGGGCCAAGTATCCGTCGGGTTCCTTCGAAGCCACGGCCGCCGTCACCTCGATCGCCACCTGCTCGAAGCCGATCGTGGTCTCGAGCGGTGTCTGCTCCGCCGGGTGGAGCCAGTTGATCAAGGTTTGCTGGTGCTGCTCGATCCGCCGGATGAGCGCGAGCGGATGCCGAAGCTCGCGGTTCATGCGCGCGCACGCGTGTCCGAAGCGCAACGCTTCCGACTCGATGCCGTTCATGAGGATCACGCGCACGCGCGTGAACGCGTCCGCATCGAGCTTGCTGTACGGTGATTGGACCAGCTCGCGCCAAGTGAAGCGCTGCTGCTCGACGGGCGTGCCTTTGTCCTTGAGAAGATCGATCTGCATGGAGCCCTCCGCGGTTGTGCGAGGGCGGCAAAGGACATGCCTGCATCACGGCGCCATTCGCCTCTCATCGGGGCGTCGTGCGCGCGGCGCGCGTGCAGGGTAGGACGATCCTTTCACTTGTTTGGACAACCTGCTCGTGCGTCACGCATCTGGAGCTGCACGATGCCGCGTCGCGTCGCCACCGTTCTCCAGTGCGCCGTTTCTACGACGCGCCTCTTGACGACGCCGACGGTGCGTACGTGTCCTGACGGTGATCGACCTTAGCCAGAGCGCCGCATCCGTGGAGAGCGGCGCGGGTGCGGGCGCACATTGAGAAGACACCGTGCTTTCGCTTCGGCCGCCATGAGGAACACCGCTTGCGATCTTCGACGTACCTCGATGTGAGGGTTAGAAAGGAACGAAGCGGCATATGGCAAATCAAGAACGACCGAATCGAAGCGGTTCCGGATCACAATCCCAGGGCACCGGCGGGCAAAGTCAGCGCAGCGGCCAAGGTCAGGGCCAAGGCCAAGGCCAAAAGTCCGGACAAACCGGCGGACAGAAGCAGGGAAACCAGGAGGGAGAGGAGAGCG
>CAZQHA010000043.1:3271-15447 GCA_964592795.1 uncultured Planctomycetaceae bacterium
GAACGACGCGAGATGAAGGGCGGAGGGCAAGAGCACACGCAAGAGTAGTCGGGTCGACTAGTTTCTCTCCGGCGCGGCTCAATCGGTACTCCGGTTGTGCCGCGCCTTGCATTGGGAGGCGCGCGCGCGGATCGATTCTTTGCGACGAGCTCGACTCGGCTCCGACGAGCGCTCGCCGTCTTGTACAAACCATCGGCGTGTCCTCCTCCGACCGCTGATTCGGGCGGTCGTTGCGACCGCGGTCTTCACGCGAGTCATCGACGTCGAGTGTGCGCGGAAACGCGCCGGTGATCGACGCTTCGCCGCGTGGACTCGACCGGATCTCCGCCGGCGGTGTGATAGTTGCCGCACCGCGGCCCGCGCCGATGCGCATTGTCGTTCCTGTGTTCCATCGAAGGTCTGAGACTAAGGCGGTTCTGTCGTGCGTGCTTACCAACGATTCTCTTGTGTAGCGGTTGGAATCATCGCGTCCATTTCGCTCTGCGCATGCAGTGACGACGACGACGATGACGGCGGCGGCGGTGGAGGTGGCGCAGCGACCGTCGACGTGCTCGTGAGCGACGCTCCGTACACGGATCTGCTGAGCTTCACCGCGACGATCAACGAGGTGCGGCTCGAACGGGACGGCGGAACGACTACGGGCAACCTGCTGTCGGCGCCCGTCACGTTGGAGTTCCTCGGATTGCACGAGAGCCCTGCCTGGATCGCCCGAGCACAAGTCCCGGCCGGTACCTACACGGGCGTTCGACTCGTGTTCGATCCCACGAGCATCGAAGCTCGCACGATGGCTGGAACGGAGGTCGCGGTCACGGCGTTGGCGACGCAGTACACGGCGCCGATGGACTCGGACGTGCAGATCGGTAATGGCGAATACCACCGCTTGATCGCCGATCTCGCCCTGTCGACGTCGCTACAGGGCTCGATCGATTCCCCTCCGCTGGAGTTCTCGCCGGGAGGATTCACGACTCATGACACCGGGGTCACTCCACTGCCCGTGGCCTCGGTATCCGGCATCGTGACGAGTGCGAGCAGCACCAACGGCTCGCTGCAGCTCAGTGCCACGGCCGGCAACGAGGGCACCACTCAGCTCGGATCCATCCCCGTGAGCATCGCCCCGACCACTACGTTGATCCAGGACGATGGCACACCGTTCACGACGTCACAGGACTTCTACGACGCGCTCGTGAACGGAACGACGCCGCTGACGCTCCAGGGAGAGCTCGTCGGGAACACGTTCCACGCGTCGAGTATCGCACTGCAGAACAATACGGTCGGCGGCGGCAATGCGAACCTCGTCAAGCTGAACGGAGTGGTCATCGGCACCGGAGCGGGCGATTCGTTCGACATCGCCGTGTCCAACGTCAGCAAGGGTTCTTCGATCGTCGAGCCGGCGTTCGGAGGAGAGGTGCCGTCGACCTTGACGGCGTCCTGGGACCCTTCGACGAACTTCGTCTTCGCGAACGGGGACACCGCGACGGCCGCCAACCCGCCGATCGGTCAGACGGTCGCGGTCGACTTCCCCACGTTCTCGAACGCTCCGTTCCTTGCATCTCAAGTTCAGATGAAGAGCCCCGACGTTGGGTTCACCGGTACCGTGACGTCGGTGGATGGATTGCCGGGAAGCTTCGTCATGAACCTCTCGCCGCACAGCCCCGCCGTCGCCGCCGGGCTGGTCTCCAGCTCGACCACGGACGTCGTCGTGGACACGACGAACGGCACGTTCGGTATCGATACCGCGACGCCGGGGACGCTGACCGCGTCGGATCTCGCCGTCGGCATGAGCGTGCAAGCCCAGGGCGCTCTCGCGGGACCGGCCGCGACTCCGACGCTCACGGCGTCGAACACGATGGTGTTCCCGGGGCAGCTCGCGAACGCGACGGTCACGAGCTCGAGCCCAGGGACGTTCACGACGACCGGCGGACAGATCAACAACCCGTTCGGCGGCGGAATCGTGGACGGACCGATGACGGTCACCTTCGCGCCGAACGCCGTGTTCCGCGGGTCCGCCACGTCCCAGAGCTCGTTCGACACGCTGTTCAACACCGGGCTCACCGCGGGTCAGACGATGAACGTGCAGTTGCAGGGGATTCCGAGCTCGACGCCGGGAACGATCGTCGCCCACGACGTGACTTCCCAGGTGGTTCCTTGAACGCATGCTAGGAGTCGGATCGAGTGCTCGTGCGCGTCGAGTGCGTCAGGACCGCCTGATGCACTCGACGCGGCCATCCGGAACCGAGCCTTGACTCACGACGCGCGCACCCTCAAGGAGATCGAATCGTTCGCGGTCGAGCTCGCTCGCGGCGGCGGCGCGCGCGTGCAGTCCGCGTTGGCCACCGAGGTCACGGTGCGACACAAGACGGCGGCGCTCGGTGAGAAACCCGCGCGCGATCCCGTCTCGAACGTGGACCGGGAGACGGAGACGTGGTTGAGAGAACGCATCGCGTCTCGCTATCCGAGCCACGGCGTGATCGGCGAGGAGTTCGACGACGCTTCGACGGATTCGGACTTCGTCTGGTGCCTCGACCCGATCGACGGCACGACGAACTTCGTCCACGCCTTTCCGATGTTCGCATGCTCGATCGGCGTCTTGCATCGCGGCCAGCCCGTCGCCGGCGCGGTATGGTGCTCCACGAGCCACGAGCTGCGACCGGGCGTGTACCACGCCCGCGACGGCGGCGGACTGCGGTTCGAGGATCACTCACTGCGGCGCCGCCCGCCGGTCGAAGGCGTGGTCTGTCGACTGACGGGCGAGCCGGGCGGAGCGATCGATTGTGATCTGCCGCGCGATCGCCGGGCGACGGGATCCGCCGCGATCGAGTGTGCCCTCGTCGCGGCGGGTTCGATGCGCTGGGCGATGTTCGGTCGCGTGCACATCTGGGACGTCGCCGGAGGCCTCGCGCTCGCGCGCGCGAGCGGGCTCGAGTGTTGGACGCGCGGCGAGCGCGGGTGGACCGCGTTCTCGAGCTTCTCGGCTCCCGCGGGCCGCGGCCTGAGAGATTGGCGCCAGCCGCTCTTGCTCGCGTCCGTGGAAGATGCCGAGCTCCTGCGCAACGTGGCGCCCGTGTGATCGTCACGGTTCGATCGGCACGACCTCGATGCGTTGAGCGAACGTCTCGATGGCCGCTCGCCGGCCGGTTCCCAATCCATGCCGCGTGACGTTCAGTGCGCCGGCGGCTGCGGCGAGCCGCAGTGCGTCCTCCACCGGCAACTGCCTGCGCACCGACACGGCGAGCGCCGCGGTCATCGAGTCGCCGGCGCCGTGGTGATCCCGCGGCTCCAACGGCGGAGTCCTCACCAGGACGAATCGGTCCGCGAGGTACACGAGCGCCGGCTCGTCGGCGCGCGAGACGATGACGTTCTTGGCACCGCGCTCCGCGAGCATCACGGCACCGCGCGCGATGTCGTCCAGACGATCGCCCGCCGCGACGCCCGCGTCCATCAGCTCTTCGTGGCTGACCTTGAGCCACGCGAGCGGCGCATGCAATGCGCGCAGCGTCTCACCGGACACGTCGGCGATGAGCTCGACGCCGTTCCCGGCGAGATCGCGAGCCAACCTGCCGATGATCTCCGCATCCAGGACATGACGGTCGACGGGACCGGTGAGCACGGCCACGCCGGTCTCGAGGCCCTTCTGGAACGCGAGCGTGTAGAAGTCGTCGAGCTCGTGCTGCGAGAGCTGCGCGCTCGCGACCTTGCTCAGCTCGATGCGCTCTCCTCTGCGGCGATCATGGATGTAGACGCCGTTGGCTCCCTGCGTGTCGAAGGAGTGGAGCTCGATCTGCTCGGCAGCGAGGAGCGTCCGCAGGAGCAAGCCCGATTCGCCTCCGACGGGGCCGCACAAGAGCGGTCGCGTTCCCAATCGAGCGATCATCCGCGCGATCCAGACGCCCTGGCCCGCGGCGTGGAAGTGAACCTCGTCCTCGCCGCTCGCCGCGGATTCGATCGTCACACTGACGAGCGGTGACGGCGAGACGACGCAGATGTCCTCGGATGGTTGCGGCATCGTGAGGTGAGGCGCCGGCATCGCTAGGACGGATGTGTCGAAGCTCAACCCAGGATCTCATCGTCCGGACGAACTCGCCGGAAAACACGTAGAGAACGCGCGATCTCAGCGAGACCGCGCAAATCCCCTCGTGGATCTGCGACGGACACTTCAGTCCGAGCATCTCGGCCAGTGGCGCAGCTGGCTCGCGAAGCATCACGCATCGACCCCCGAGGTGGCGTTCGCACATGCAGGGTCTTCGTCGCCGGGTCCGCGCGTGGTTTGCGCCGCGGCCATTCTGGCTTATTCACTCGGCGTGAACGACGAGAACATCGTCCACCAGCGCGAGCTGTTCTCATCCCCCGCCGGCGCGTTCGACGGACGCTACTCGGCAATCCAGCGCATCGCGCTCGACGCGGATTCGTGGGTGGATCATCAGGAGTCGTGGGTCGAGGGAGCCGACGCCCTCTTCGAATCCGTGATCCACGCACGCCGTTGGAAGCAGCGCACGCGCTGGATGTACGAGCGGCGGGTGCGCGAGCCGCGGCTCACGGCGCCGTGGAACGCCGAGTCGGGCGAGCCGCTCGAGCCGCCGGTCCTCGAGGCGATGCGCATCTCGCTGTCGAACCGCTACGGGGTACGGTTCGACTCCGTCGGGTTCAACCTGTACCGGAACGGCCGCGACAGCGTGGCGTGGCATCGCGACCGGATCCGCAAGGAGATCGCCGAGCCCATCATCGCCATCGTCTCGCTCGGCGAGCGGCGAAGGCTCCTGCTACGGCCGCGCGGCGGCGGAAGGTCGCGCGCGTTCGCGCTCGGCGGCGGCGACCTGTTCGTGACCGGAGGCCGGACGAATCGCGACTGGGAGCATTCGGTGCCGAAGGTCGCACGATCGGGGCCGCGCATCAGCTTGGCGTTCCGCCACGGCCTCGACCCGCGGGCCTATGGCGGCAAGACCTAGCGTCACACCGACACGCTCACCCGCAAGTACGTCGCCGGAATCGAAGTCGTGTCGCGGTTCTTGCTTTCGTTGCAGCGGTTGAAGAGCGCTTCGAGCTCGTGGAGCAGCTCCGCCGACTTGCCGTTCTTGGCCGCCGCGTCGAACGCGTTCATCGTCGGACCGTAGTAGTCGCGGAAGTCTGCGACGAACGCCGAAGGCGAACGAGGCGTGACGAACACGAACGAGTCGCGCGTGAACGAGATCCTGTCCTGCGGCACTCCCGCGGCCGTGAACCGCTCGATCACGTTGCCTTCCACACCCCACGTCATCGGGCTGATGAAGCCTTCCGGCGGCGGCGGCGTGTACGCCGCGCTGATCTTGAGGACCTGGGCGACGAGCGTCGGATCCCCGGGGATCCAGTTGCCCATCACGATCCGACCGCCGGGCTTCGTGACGCGCACCATCTCCTTGGCGACGTCGAATGGCTTGGGCGCGAACATCGCGCCGAAGATGCTCACCACCATGTCGAACGTTCGGTCCCCCAGGCCGCTCAGGTTCGTCGCATCACCCTCCTGAAAGCGGAGGTTCCCGAGACCGAACTGCTGCGCGCGCTTCCTCCCCGCCTCGACGAGGTTGCGCGCGATGTCGACGCCGAGCACGTCCGCGCCGAGCCGCGCCTCGGGGACCGCGGTGTTGCCGTCGCCGCACCCAAGGTCGAGCACCTTCATGCCGCGCGTCACTCCGATCTTGCCGACGAGCGCCTCGCCGCTTGCGCGCATGCTCTCGGCGATGCGCGTGAAGTCACCCTTCTCCCACAAGGCTTGGTTCGGATTCATGGAACGGTCTTCTCCTTCGATCGTGTCGGGCCGAACAGTGGACGCCGACACCCAGCCGCGCACAAGTCGATTCAACGCACGGCGCCGGAGCGGACCCGACGCCGGATTCGCCTCGCCGTCCGCGCCATCGCTCCGGGCAGATCACGCGCGATCTGCGCCCGATACGCGGCGTCCTTGTACAGGTTCGCGAGAGTCGGAACGTTGAAGCATGCGCGCTGCAACTCGGCCGCGCCACCGCCGCACAGCATCGTCATGAGCCCGATGTGCACGAGCTCCGTCGCGTGCTCCCCGAGCATGTGTGCGCCGAGCAGCTTCATGTCCGAGCGCCGGAACAGGAGCTTCAAGAATCCGGTGCGGTCGCCGATGATCGCGCCGCGCGCATTGTTCGCGTACTCCGCTGTGCCGGCGACATAGTCGATCTTCTTCTCCCGCAGCGATTCCTCCGTCGCGCCGATCGCGCTCAGTTCGGGGATCGTGTAGATGCCGCTCGGGAACAGAGGATCCATGTCGAGCTTCAAGCGGGCGCCGAACGCGCGGCTCACCGCGACGCGGGCTTGCTCGGCGCTGACCGACGCCAGCGACGGGAAGCCGATGACGTCGCCCGCTGCGTAGATGTGGCGCACGCTCGTCCGGTAGTGCTCGTCGACGCGCAGGAGTCCGCGATCGTCCGTCGCGAGCCCCGCGGCCGCCAAAGCGAGCTCCTCGACGCAGGCCTTCCGCCCGGCGGCGACGAGCACCGCGTCGACGGCCAGTCGTTTGCCCGACGTGAGCGTGAGTCGGATCGGCCCACGCGTGGGCGCGTGGCAGGACGTGACGCGCTCCTTCCAGTGGAATCGGACGCCCAGCTCCTGCATCGCGCGCAAGAGACGCCGCGAGAGCTCGTCGTCGAGGAACGGCAGCAATTCCTCGCGGCCGTCGACGACGTGCACCTCCACGCCGAGCGCGTCGAACGTCGACGCGTACTCGACGCCGATGACGCCCGCGCCGATCACGGCCATTCGCCGCGGCATCTCCTCGAGCTCGAGGATCTCGTCGGAATCCCAGACGCGCGGGTGCTCGAAGGGAAACTCGGCGGGGCGAACGGGCTTGCTTCCCGTCGCGATCAGGACGAATTTCGCGCGAAGCCGGCGTGGTTTGGCGCGGGCGCCTGGGCTCGACCGCACCTCGACGACGTGGGATTCGACGAAGCGCGCCGAGCCGTACACGCGCGTGACCGCGAGCTGCTCGAGGCGCTCGGCGACATTCGTCCGCGCGATGCGCTTCACTTCTTGCTCGTGGCGGAGGAAGTCGGCGACCTTCACGGCGCGGCGCAGCGACAGATCGACGCCGTAGAGCTTGCGACTGCGGAATCCCGACAACGCGAGCGCGGTCTCGCGGAGCGTCTTGCTCGGCAGTGTGCCGGTGTTGATCAGCGCGCCGCCGAGATCGCGCGCGCGCTCGACCAGCGCGACCTTGCGGCCGAGTATCGCGCCCGCAACAGCACCGGCGAGTCCGGCGGGACCCGCGCCGATCACGACGAGATCGAAGCGCTCTTCTCGCATGAAGGACTCGCGTGAACCGTCCCAGCTACAGATCGAGGTAGATGTGCTCCAGGATCGGAATCGATCCCGCCGCCAATCCGCCCGTGCACCAGAGGCGCTGCCCCGTCACGAACCCCGCTTGGTTCGAGATGCGGCCCGAAGGCAGGTCGGGGTAGCGCCGCACCCACTGCCCGGCCGGCCACGCCGTGACGTCCAACTCGTCGACCTCCGCGGAGGGCGTCGACTCGTTCCACACCCTGCCGCCGAGCGCGTAGATCTTCGTTCCCACCGACACGAGCGCGAAGTCGCCGCGCTCAGCGGTCCATGCGGGCCCCAGGCTCCAAGTCGACGTGGCCATGTCGAGGCGGCGGCTCGCGGAGCTCGTGGTACCCGTGAGTCCCCCTATCAAATAAAGGTATTGACCCACCTGCGTATGACCGCCGATGCGATACGCCACGGGCGGCGGTGGGCCGATGCTCCATGTGTTCGCGGCGATGTCGTAGACGACGAGGCTCTGACCGGAAGTGCCGGAGATCACGAACACCTTCCCGCCGTACACGGCCGCCGCGCTGCCGTACGAAAAGATCGGAAGACTCGGGCCCGGCGTCCACGCGCTCGTCGCCGCGTCGAAGACGAAGAACTCGCTCGTCGGACCATCATCCATTCCGCCGGCGACATAGAGCTTGCCCTGGTGGTAGGCGACGCCCGGAAGCAAGAGGGGCCGCGGAGCCGGTGCCGAGCTCGTCCACGAACCCGTGGAGACGTCGTATTGGTACAGCGCCGCCGGCGTGAGCACGAAGAATCGATCCGCGTCCTGTGCAAAGCCGTACCGGTAGGCGGTGCTCGGCAGCGGCGCGGCGGAGTTCCAGCGCGCCAGCCGAGCGGATGGATTTGCCGGGAGCCGAGAGTTCCCCGGCGTGACTTGCATCGAGTGCGACAACGGAGAGATCGCAGTTGCGAGCGCGCCGGAGATGAACAGCTCGACGAACTTCACCATGAGTGTTTGCGGTCAGTACCGAACGCAGGTCTCACTCTATCGAATCTGGACGAGGACTGCTCGCGGTGAAGCCGCTGACTACGAAGCCCGCAGCACCCTGATCGCGATTGCGCGGCCGCGACAGCTCAGTCGTCGAGTGCTCGCGCGGGGCGCACGCCGATCATCGGGCTCACTGTTCGCGGGGCGACGCCCGCGCGCGCGGCGCTGCGCATTTCCGCGGGTACACTCGAGTAGCTTCCCCCGCGCGCGACGCGCAGGGTCGTGACCGCAGGGGAATCTGCGCCGTAGCGAGGCGCGTACGGCGATGACGTCCACTCGGCGACGTTCCCGTGCACGTTGTGCAATCCGAAGCCGTTCGGATGCAGCTGGTCGACCGCGACCGGTCTCTCCACGACGCGCACAGCCGGCAAGTGCTCGTCGATGCCGCGCGATCCATTGGCGTTCATCGCGAGGCTTCCCGGTCCATCCCCCGAATACCAACGCGTGGTCGTGCCCGCGCGCGCTGCGTACTCCCACTGCTCTTCCGTCGGCAGGTCCAACGCTAGACCGCGCAGCGTCTCGATCGCCTCCGTCCAGGAAACGTCGGCGGCGGGGAGCAGCGCATCGTTCGAATCGGTGCTCGGTCCTCCGGCCGACCGAATCCACTGCGCGCGCGTGATCTCGTGCTTGGCGATGAAGAACGGCTCGATTCGGACTTCCTGACGCGGTTCTTCATCGGTGCGGGCCAACGGATCGTGGCCTTCCTTCCCAGGCGTGAGCTGCGAGCCCATCAGGTAATTCCCGGGCGGCACGAGCACGAGAACGAGTCCGCAGTCCGGACGGATCTCGAGCGTTCCCTCGGCGTTCCGCGTGGGAACCGCGCCGCTCGCCAAATGCGCGAACTCCCACAACCCCGATCGTGGATCTGTTCCGATCGGCACGAGCCCGAGCTGCGGCCGGATCGTCAGCCCCTTGTAGCGCGGGGATCGCGCTCGATCCGCGATCGCTTCGATGGCTTCGTTCCAGTCCGCTTCGTGTTCGACCAGGCTGCGTCGCGTCACGTCCTCCGCGAACTCCGCGCGCCGCCGAACGAGCGCGGCGCGGCCGCGCACGGGGTCGGCGAATCGATCGAGCCCCGACACGAGGCTCTCGAGCATCGCGTGCTGCCAGCGGTCCTCCGCATCCGCGAACGTCCACGCTTCGCCGGTGCTGGGGTTCGATCGCGCTCCACGGCGCATCGCGTCCAAACGACGAGCGTGCGTGTCGCGACGGAGCAGCAGCGCGTCCGCATCCGCGAGCCAAGCTCGGTAGGCCTCGAGCCGTCCGGGAAGCGCCGGGCCGAGCTCTCGCGCGGCCGACTCGAGCTCCTCGAGCCGGCGCGCGTCGGCGAAGCCGAGGACCTCCGCTTTCCCGCGCGACTGCACCCAGGACAGCGTGCCGAGCGCGGCGATCACGCACGCGACGAGCGCGCTGAGCGAGACCGCGAGCGCTCGATTGCGCCCGAACCACTTGCGCAGCTCGGCGATCGCGCCGCTGGCGTGCGCGCGGACGACGCGGCCGTCGAGGTACGCGCGCAGGTCCTCCGCGAACTCGACGGCGCTCGCGTACCGCTCGCTTCGGGTCCACGCCATCGCCTTGCGGCAGATCGCGGCCAATTCGACGTCGGACCTTGGCGCGAGCTCGAGCACGTCGCGCGGCGGACGGGCCCGGACTCGATCGAGCATCTCGTCGAAGTCGTGGATCTCCTCGTCGGCGAACGGATTCCGGCCCGTCAGCACCTCGTAGAGCATCGCGCCGCACGAGTAGACGTCGGCTTGCGCGCACGCCGGCTCTCCGCGCGCCTGCTCCGGCGACATGTAAGCGGGAGTTCCGGAGATTCCGTGCGCGCTGCGACGCGGCTCCAACGCGCGCGCGAGACCCCAGTCGAGCACGTGCACTCGGCCGAATCGCCCGATCATCACGTTCGCGGGCTTCAGGTCGCGGTGGACGATCCCCGACACGTGCGCATAAGCGAGCGTGTCGCACACCTTCAGCAGCACCTCGAGCGCACGGGAATGCGACACCGCGCCGCGCTTCCGCAAGAGCGCGCTGAAGCTCTCCCCTTCTACGAGCGGCATCGTGAAGTACACACGACCTTTGTCGTCGAGGCCGACGTCGTACACGGGCACGATGCCCGGGTGATCGAGCCGCGCGGCGAGTCGCGCTTCGCCGAGAAGGCGCTCCGCGCGCACGCACGACGCGTCCGCTCCTCCGCGACCGCGCAAGAGCTTGAGCGCGACCTCGCGATCGAGGTCCCGGTCTCGAACGCGCCAGACGACCCCCATGCCGCCGCGGCCGAGCCGTTCGCGGAACTCGTAGCGTCCGCGCGCCGCGCCGCGCACACGAAGGCGATCGAGCGTGGATTCGAGTAAAGGGTCCGTTGCAGCCGCGTTCAGCGACGCTGCGAGCGATTCCAGCGCGCCGGAGCGATCGGAGACTCCACCGAACACGTCCTCGAGCCGACTCCAGCGTTCGTAAAGGACGCCCAGCTCGGGAGCGTTGTGCGCGCCTCCGAAGATCTCGCGTTCGACGCCGCGGGGATCGCCCTCGTGTCGCGCCAGGATCTCGGCGAACGCCTGGAGCAGCTCGGGCGAGAAGCGCTCGTTCTCCACGGAGCGTAGGATAGCGAACCCGTGGACGAGAGAGCTGCAACGCCGGGAGATCGCCTCGGGTCGTTGACCGCGGAGGAGATCGGCGCGCTGCTCGGTCGAGAGATCGAGCTCTTGCGCCGATTCGTTCGGCGTCGCACCGGCAAGCACCTCCGCTCGCGCGAGGGCGTGTCCGATCTCGTGCAGTCCACGCTGCGCGAAGTGATCCACGACCGGAAGGACCTCTCCTTCAGCAATTCGGCGGCATTGCAGGCCCACGTCTATCAAGTCGCGGCGAGGAAGCTCCTCAGCAAGGGTCGCTTCCACTCGGCCGCGAAGCGCGAGCTCGGCCGCGAGGAGCGGATCGAGTCCTTCGACGAGGACGAGCCGGCGCTGACGAACAGTCGATCCTCACCCAGCGGCGTCGCGGCGCGACGCGAGGAGCTCGACCGACTGCGCGCGGCGATCGACGCGCTGGAGCCGCGCGACCGCCAGATCCTCGTGCTGCGCAAGCTCCTCGGCGTCTCGACGAACGAGATCGCGAGCGAGCTGAAGATGGCCGAGTCGACGGTGCGCTGGCGGCTCGGCGTGGTGCTGACGACGCTGGCGGTTCGCCTCGGCGGCGATTCGCCCGACCACTGAGCCGACGCTCCCGCGATCCGACCGATTGGCGGATCGAGTCAGCGAGCTCGAGATCAGGGATTGGCCCGCGCCCGGCGAGACAACACGTGCGCCAGGAACACCGCGACCCAGGCCACGGAGGTCGACACGTGCACCGCAACCCAGGCGGACCGCCAAAAGGGATGGACCGCCGTCTGGAGCAAATAGCCCGAGGCGCTCATCGGGGCGAAGAGGAGGAAAAGAGCAACTCCGCTGACCCGACGCTCTCGGTGGCCCGAGCGAATGCGTGCCCAGGCATGCGCGCGCCAAATCAAACCTACGGCGAACACGAGAAACGGAGCGCACAACACGTGGGCGTGCTGCACGTCGCGTTGTAGGGGATGATTCACGAGCGCGTCGGGATCCGCGCTCTCCGCGAAGTACGCCATCCATCCGTAAACGAGCCCCGTACCGCCGACGAGGGCGTTTGCAGTCCACAGGCACGTCGCCTCGGCGCGCGTCACGAACGCGGCCCTAGCGACGGGGCTCCGGCTCGCCGAGGACCTGGTGGAGCGCGAGAACACGCCGCGCCGCGTCGGTCGTGGCGGATACGGTCAGGCTGGCGCCCGTGACGGGCCGGATCCCGCGCTTGACACGCAGCTCGTCGTCGAGGGCCCGCTCATGGAACGCCTCGT
>CAZQHA010000044.1:0-15340 GCA_964592795.1 uncultured Planctomycetaceae bacterium
ACGTTGTTCCGCGAAGGGCCGCCCGGCCCGCGCGTGCCCGTGAAGCGCGCGGCGGCGCGCTTGGCCCGCGTCGCATAGCGCCTCAGCGGCTAGACTGCCGGACGATGTCGCATCCGGCGTGCACGCGCACCGCATGATCCGACGCTTGCGGATCCCGGCGCTGATCGCCGGCTCGTGCGTCCTCGCAGTCGCCCTCGCGGAGCTCGGGCTGCGGCGCTTCTGGCCCGTGTCGCGCGGGTGGTACGTGCTGCCGCCGGGGCTCGACACGTACTCGCATGCGGATCCCGTGCGGACGCCCGGCGTCGAGGGTCCGGCGCGCATGCGCGTCAACTCGGACGGATTGCGCGGCGGGGAGATCCCACCCCGAGCCGAGCACGTGGTTCTCGCGATCGGCGGCAGCACCACCGAGTGCCTGCTCCTCGACGAGCCCGAGACGTGGCCGGGCTTGCTCGAGCGAGCCGGGGAGACGCGCTTCGGCGCCGGAAAAGTGTGGGTCGGCAACGCCGGTCGCAGCGGTCACACGTCGCGCGAGCACGTGCTTCAGCTCGAGCGCGTCCTGGCGAACGTGCCGCGCATCGATCGCGTGATCGTGCTCGTCGGCGTCAACGACCTCAGCCGCCGCCTCTCGCGCGGGGACGAGTATCCGGCGGCGTGGCGCGCGGATCCGCTGCTCTCGGCCGTCGCCGAACGCGAAGCGTTCGCGTTGCGGCCGCTCGAACGCGAGCCCCAGTATCCGCAGAACCTCGCGCTGTACCGCGTCGCGAAGCTCCTCAAGCTGCGCTGGCAGTCGAGTGGCACGCGGCCGGATGCGTTCTCGCCGCATTCGTACGAAGTCTGGCGCGAGCTGCGACGGCACGCGTCGCGCCGGCGCGATGCGCTCCCCGACTTGGACTCGGCCTTGGTGGAGTACCGCGCGAACCTCCGCGCGCTGATCGAAGGCGCGCGCGGCCGCAACGTCCGCGTCCTGTTCCTGACGCAGCCGGCGATCTGGCGCGCGGATCTGCCGGCGGACCTCGAACGCCTGCTCTGGATGGGCGGCGTGGGGGACTTCCAGCGCACGCGGGGCTGCGAGTACTACACGGTCGCGGCGCTGGCGGAGGGCATGCGCCGCTACAACGCCGCCTTGATGGAGACGTGCGCCGCCGAGGGCGTCGAGTGCATCGATCTCGCCGCAGCGATCCCGACGGACGGAAGCATGTTCTACGATGACGTGCACTTCACCGAGGCCGGCGCTCGAAGGGTCGCGGAGGCGATCGCGCCGCACGTCTGGCGCTGAGGCGGACGCCGCGACCCCGACCTCAAGCGCCCTACCCGGCCCGGCCGATAGCATGTTGCATTGCGCCGAGCCCGTGTCGGGCGCGACTCGTCCCGGTGGACCCGCTCGCCCCGCCCGAACGTACGGAAGCGCCATCCGGGATCCACACCACGTGACGTCGGTCAACTCGTGCGAGCGCGCGGATCGCGCCTTCGCGCCCCAGTGCCGCGCTGGAGACGCGCGATGAACGTCGCCGTCGTCGGCGGCGGGGTCACCGGTCTCTCCGCGGCGTACTTGCTGCTCAAGCGCGGCGTGCCCGTCACGATCTTCGAGGCGACCGGCAACGAGGGTGGACTCGCGGGCTCGTTCCGTTCGAACGGCTTCGTCTTCGACTTCGGGCCGCACGAGTTCTGCACGACGAACCCCGAGCTCATCGCGCTGCTCTCGGAAGTGTGCGGCGACGACTTGCTCGTGATCCAGAAGCGCACTGCGCAGCACTTCAACGGGGAGTACCTGCGCTACCCGTTCGAGTTCGCCGACGTCTTGCGCAACGTCGATCCGCGCCTGTGCGCCCGGGCGATGGCCGAGGTCGCGTGGTCGCGCGCGCGCAACGTGGTCAAGCGGCCGCTCGAGGACTCGTTCGAGAGCTGGACGTACTCGCGCTTCGGCAAGACGCTCTACGAGCTCTACTTCGGGCCGTACACGCGCAAGGTGTGGGGCATCGATCCCAAGTTGCTCGACCCGCGCACGGCGACCTCGCGCATCACCGTCGATTCGGCGTGGGACCTCATCAAGAAGACCGCCGGATATCACTTCCTCGGCGCGGAGGATCTGCAGCACATCCACAGCGAATACCGGCGCTCGTTCTACTACGTCAAGAACGGCATCGGCTCGCTGCAGAAGCACCTGCGGCGCCGCATCGAGGAGCTCGGCGGCCGTTTCGAATTCGGACGGCGGCTCGTGTCGGTGTCGCGCGGCGAGCTCGGAATCGAATCGCTGGGCTTCGAGAACGGCCGCACGGCGGGCGGCTTCTCCAGCGTGATCTCGACGATCCCGCTGCCGCACCTCGTGCAGATCGCGCTCGGCGAGGCGGGCAAGAAGCTCGTCCTCGAGAACAGCCTGCCGTTCCGCGGCATGGTGTTCGTGTTCCTGCGGATCGACAAGCCGAAGGTGCTCGACAACCACTGGACGTACTATCCCGACCTCGACATCCCGTTCCAGCGCACGACCGAGTTCGTGCACTTCAACGCGGGCATGACGCCGCCGGGCAAGACCGGGATGACGCTCGAGGTCGCGTCGAACCCCGGCGACGGCACGTGGGAGAAGCGCGACAACGAGATCGCGGAGTCGTGCATCCGCCGCATGGTCGAGCTCGAGCTCATCGGTCCGACCGACGTTCTCGGATACGACGTCGTGCGCGTGCGCAACGCGTATCCGGTGCAGGTGATGCACTACCAGGAGAAGGCCAACGCGCTCGTCGACGCGCTCGCCGAGGTGAAGAACCTCGTGACCATCGGGCGCCAGGGCCTCTTCCGGTACTGCAACATGAACGAGTGCATCGAGATGTCGATCGACGTCGTCACGAAGCTCGCGCGGAACCCCGTCTCCGTGCGCTACGACGGTGTCGGCACGTGGCAGGGCGTCGACATCATCGAGCGGATGAACGCGTAACGTCAGGGCGAGTAGGGGACGAGCTGCGGCACTCGTTCGCCGGCGTCGACCTCGAGCCGCCACGCGCGCCGATCGCGGAAGTACTCGATCAGCTCGCGGTTCTCGCCGGAACCCATGTCGCGCGCCCAGACCACGGGCGACGCGTCGATGTCGGCGGCGTTGAACACCCACTCGTCGTGCGGATCGTGGCCGTCGCCGTATCGGACGAGGACGAGATCCGGCGCCGGATCGACTTCGAGCTCGGCCTGCATGCGTGCCCGGACTTGGTCCCACGCGTCGTGGGGGCGCTTGCGCAAGACGATCTGAGCGCCGAGCGAGCCGACGCCGGCGACGCACAAGCACACGACCGCCGCGCGGCCGATCGCGCGATCGCCGGTGTGCACGACCGAAAGCCGGCGCAAGCCCGCGGCGACTAGGACGATGATCAATCCCGCGACCGGCGCCGCGTAGTGCGCGAGCGTGTACGTCGCGCCGAGCAGCACGACGAAGAAGAACGCGACGCACGCCGCGGCGAGGCGGACGCGCCGGTCGCGCAGCGCGAAGAGCACCAGGATGCACGGCACGCTCCACAGGAAGCCGACGTAGAAGCGCCAGAAGACGAGGAACTTCTCCGCGAGGGACTCGCCCAAGCGCGAGAAGTCCATCTGGCGCGTGTACTCCTCCAGTCCGAAGCCGGTCCAGTACGCGCGCAGCGCCGCGTGGTTGTAGTGCGGCTCGGGCGAGAGCGGCATCCAGAGGAACGGCGGCGCGAGCGTGTAGAGCTTGTCGTGGATCCAGTACGGCATCAGCGCCGCGGATCCCGTGATCGATCGGTTGTAGTGCGCGATCCACGCGACGCACGCCGTCATCACCAGCGCGACCGGAACGATCACCGGCGCCCGCGCGCTCTTCGTTCGAAAGACCAGGATCGCGAGCGCGACGACGATCGGGACCGACGCGACGAGTCCCTCGAACGGCCGGCTGTTCGCCAGGATCGCCAGGCCGAGGGCCAGAACGAACGCATGCCGTGCGCGCGCGTGCGCGATGAGGCGGGGCAGCGCGCCGTAGGCGAGCGCGCCGCCCGTCGCGGCGACCGCGCCACCCCAGTAGCTTTGCGTCCAGTACGACGCGATCCCGAGCTGGAGCGTCGCGAGCAGCGCGGCGAGCGCGGCCCAGCGCGGGGGGAGCCACGCGAAGAACATCCACGCGAGCGAGCCGCACAGGATGGCCGCACCCAACCACAAGCTGACGGCGGGCTCTCCGAACAGCGCCTGCCCGAACGCGAGCCAGAGCCCCTGCCCGGGGGGATACTTCGACGCGTACACGGGCTCGAAGAAGACGTGAAACGTCTCGAGGTGCCGCCACATGGGGTGCGTCGGATTCGAAAGCCGGCCGTGCGCGAACGTGTCGGCGGCCATGAGGTAGCTGAACTCGTCGTGCACGCGCGGCGTCGGCCACTGCACGAGGATCGCCACCGCGGCGCTGCCCAGCCCCGCGGCGGCGGCCGCGATCCCGATCGATCGCGCGGGGCGTGCGGCCATCCAGTCGAGCGCGCGCCGGGCGCGGCGGTAGACCGGTCGGAAAGCCCGCGGAATCGCCAGCGCCAAGAGGAGCGCGGCGAGGATGCCGCCGAGCTCGATCCAGCGCGGTTCGACGGCGAGGTGCATCGCGGGCCGACGACTCTCCGGGCCGCGCGAACGCATTGCAAGACCTGCGGCTTGATCTTCGCGGCCCCGCCGGCCGATCCCTAAGCGTCCCCGTGTTCCTCCTCCCGATCATCGTTCCCATCTATCTCGACGGAGAGCGACGCTTGGTGACGACCGAGTGGAAGCGCTCGCTCGAGCTCCTGCGCGACTCGCTGCCGGCGCGGCTCCGCCCGATCGTCGTGCTCGCCCCGTGGCTCCCCGAGGCGTCCGCGGACCGCTCGCAATGCCTCGAGCCGATCGACCTGTCGGCGGACGGGATCGAGCTCGACGCCGCGATTCCGTTTCCCGCGCGCGCGAGGCACTACTGGCTCCGCGAGCGATCGCGCTGGCGCGAGCTCGCGGCGCAGCGCATCGCGCGTGCGACCGTCGTGCAGTGCGGCCTCGACGATCTGCGCCGCCCGTTGATGTTCGACGCCTTGAAGCTCGCGTTCGCGGCGGCGAAGCCGACCGTGTTCGTGCAGGACACGGACGTCGTCGTCCAGATGCGCGAGCTGGCGAAGACGCGCTCGGCCGGCGCGCGCGTCCAGACGCACCTCTACAGCCGCGCGCACGACCGCGGCTTGCGTTGGAGCGTCGCGCGCGCGAGCCTGTCGCTCCTCAAGGGCAGCGGCCTGATGCGGCGCTACGCGCGGCACGCGCGCAATGCGCGGGAGTTCCACGACACGAGCTACACGACCTCTGAGATCGTCCCGCTCGCGTCGATCCTGTCGCGCACGGTCTCCCTGGCGTCGGAACGGCCCATCCGGCTCGTCTACTGCGGACGCTTGGTCGCCCGCAAGGGCGTGCACAAGAGCCTCGAGCTGCTCCACGCCGCTCGTGCGCGGGGCGCGGCGCTCCAATTCGACGTCATCGGGGACGGCGAGGAGCGAGGGCCGCTCGAGGCGCTCGCGGAGCGGCTCGATCTCACCGGACACGTCCGCTTCCTCGGCAACGTGCCGTACGGGCCGGGTCTCCTGCGCACGCTTTCGAAGTACGACGCGTTGCTGTTCACGCCGGTCGCGGAGGACACGCCGCGGATGATCTTCGACGGCTACGCCGCCGGATTGCCGCTCCTTGGGAGCGACATCGAGTACGTCGTCGAGCGCGCGCACTCGGAGGGCGCGGCCGTCGTCTTGCCGCGCGGCGATCCCGAAGCGGCGATCGATCGGCTCGTGCGGATCGACCGCGAGCGCTCCGAGCTCGCGGCGCTCGCGGCCGCCGCTCACGCGGCCGCCGAGCACCATGCCGCGGACCAGTGGTACGCGCGCCGGGCGGCGTGGGTGCTCGACGCGGTCGAGCGCGCGTCACACGCGCGCGTCTGATCCCGGCGCCGCGCGCTGCGCGAGCACGAGGTTGTCGTGGATCGCGAGCGACAGCGCTCCGCCGAGCGCCTGCGCGAAACGCTTCTCGAATTGCGCCGAGCGGCTGCGCGCCGCCTCGTCGTGCACCATGCAATTGTAGACGACCCATCCGCCGGGGTTCAGACGGTCGCGCAGCGCACCCAGGAACTCGCTCGTCTGGAACTGATCCGGGATCCGCGAGTCGATGAAGAGGTCGACGACGCACAGGTCGAAGGTCCGCTGCGTGCTCGCGACGTACGCGCCGGCGTCCGCCGTGACGATCTCGAGGCCGGGGTGGCGGTCGACGTGGAAGTGGCGCTTGGCGATGTCGACGACCACCGGATCGATCTCGACGGCGGTGATCGTGCGCGGCGGACGCGGCCAGCCGTGGCAGAGCTCGATCACGCTCCCGGCGCCCATGCCCAGGACGAGCGCGCTCTCGATCCGCTCGTCCGCGAGCTGCAGTCGCCGGAACGCCTCCTCGAACACGCGGTGCAGGCTGCCGAACGAGTAGTTGACGCTGAGCCCGTTGAGCACGAGGCGCCCGTTGAGCGCGACGACCTCGAGGCGCGGGTGGATCGGCGTCGAGCGCAGCTCGACCACCTCGCGGACGAAGTAGCTGCGCACGAGGCGCATCAGGCTCGCGAAGTCTGCCGGCGACGCGGTCACGCCGACTATTGTGGCGCGCGGTCCTTCGCGATGCTCGCTGCGGCGACGTACGATGGCCCGCCGACCGCACACCGCATGCCCGCTGGCCAAGACCCTCTGCCGACTCCGGCGACCGCGCGCACGCGTGCTTGGGTGCTGCCCGCGCTCCTCGTGCTCCTCGTCCTCGTGCGCGGCGTCTCGATCGTCGGCCTGGCCGACGTCTTCTACTACGGCGAGGAGCTGGCCCGCGGCACGGCCGCGAAGGCGATCGTCGACGCGCTCCCGGTCGCGCACCACAAGATCGGCCATTGGTACTTCGAGGGCGGGGCGTTCGCGGTCTCGCACGTCACCGCGCTGCTGTTCCTGTGGCTCGGTCCGTGCATCCTCGCGCACAAGCTCGCCGCGCTCGCCGTCGCCCTCGGGATCCTGACCGCGACCTACGTGCTCGCGCGGAAGAGCTTCGGAGAGCCGACCGCGATCCTCGCGGGACTCTTCGTCGTCTTCGCGCCCGAGTCGTTCCACCGGCTCTCGTACTTGAACCTCGGGAATCATTTCGCCGCGACGCTCTTCCTGGCGTTGATCCTGTGGCTCTCGTTTCGAATCGCGTTCGACGGCCGGACGAGCCTCCGCGCGTTCTGCGCGCTGGCGCTGGTGTCGGGGCTCGCGTTCTATTTCAGCTTCCAATCGGCGCCCGCGATCGCGTTCGCGGCGGGGCTCGTGCTCGCGACGCGCTGGCGCTCGCTGACTCCGGGCAAGGTCGCGGCGGCGCTCGTCGCCCTCGCGATCGGGCTGGCACCGTTCCTGTGGATGTGGAGCCACGTCGGCCGCGAGGTCTTCCGCGTTCACGACGGGTACCTCTTCCAATCCAAGCCGCGGAGCCCGGACGCGCCGGGAGCGCTCGACTTCGTCGTGTCGCTCTATGCGGGACGCGATGCGTGGGACAAGGTCCACGTCGCGGTGCTCCAACTCGCCCCGATCGCCGGGCTCGTCGTGTTCCTCGTGCAGCGCGCGCGGTTCCAGAGGCGCGAAAGCGCGCATTACGTCGCGCTCTTCGCGTACCTCGGCTTCTTCACGATCGTGTACCTGAAGAGCGGCTTCACCGTCGGCGCGTTCTATCACTTCTTCACGTTGAACCGCATGAGCCCGTACTGGCTCGTCGGAACCGTGCTCACGGCGGCGACGGTCGTGCATCTCGTTCATTCGCCGGAGAAGATCGCGCGCGCGGCGGGGCTCGCGCTCGGATCGTTCCTGCTCGTCTCCGGCGTCCGCGACGCGTCGCGCGTGTGGCGCGAGACGCGCTTCGAGTCGGTGTCCGCGAGCGCCGACGTGCTGCTCGAGACGAAGGGCTACTCCTACGCCGAATACCTGCCGTACTTCCGGCGCCATCTCGACGAGCCGCTCGAGGAGCAGATGCGCCTCGTGCTCTCGTTCCGCGAGCCCGCGCGCGACTGGCTCGTCATCGAGGCCGTGCAGAGCTTGATCCCGACAGCCGAGCTCAATCCCCAGCAGCTGACCGTGCTCTTCCAGCGACTCGATTCGCGCCGCTGGCGCGACTTCTTGAAGGGCCTGGGCCCGTATCTCTTCGCGGACGGCGGCAGCACGATCGAAGGCGCGCTCGACCGGATCGCGATCCTGAAGGAATCCGACCGCGCTTGGCGACTCGCCGCACTCGGACGGACGGGGCCAGGTCCGTATCGCTCGACCGCGAACGGCGTGCTTCCGCCGGGATTCGAGCGCGAGGTCGCGCTCGTCCTGCCTCGTCTCTCGGCGGTGGACCGCGCGCACTACTTCGGCGGGATGGGGAGCCGGCTCCACCGTCACTTCCAGCTCTACCCGCTCGAAGCCGAAGCCGCGATCGCGCGCCAGCCGCCCGAGATCCAAGACGCGCTGCGCCGCGGGTACGTGGAGGCGCGCGAATGGAATCGATTGCCCTGACGAAAGCGCGCTAGGGGCGGTGCTCGGCGAACCACGCGCGCACCGAGTCGGCGACGACACGGTTGCCCGCGCGGCTCAGGTGTCCGCCTTGAAAGATGGACGCGCCGGCGTCACCGCGCCACGCCGCGAGAAGCGGCTGGGCGACGTCGACGAAATCGATCGAACGGCGCCGGAGCTCCGCGTGCAGCGTGCTCCAGTACGGCGTGCCTTCCTCCGCGAGCGCCTCGAGCTCCGCTTGCCGGGGGAACAGGACGACGAGCGCGGTGGGAGCGCCGCTCGAGCGCGCCTCGCGAGCGAATTGCTCGAGGATCGCCACGGTGACGCGGAACGGCTCTCCCTCGACGTCCGGCCACAGCCGTCGAGGTTGCCGCGCCGAGTACGCGTCGAACGCCGCCAGGATCCTGAGCAGCGCGGAATGCGCGAACCAGCCGAGATCCTGGTGGTCGCTCCAGTGCTCGTGCTCCGACAGGCGCCCGATCACGCTGCCGTCGGCGATCGACGCGACGAGCTCGGCGCGATCGACGAACGGCAGCGGAACGGGACGCAGCACGCCGCGCTCGAAGAAGAAGCGCGGCTTCGCTCCGCACGACGCGCTCCCGGGGTAGTAGAGCGGCCGGTAGCGGTTCACGTTGCGGCCGATGTTCTCGATCAACATGCCCAGCACGGCGACGTCGGCGTCGCGGCTCTTGCCGTCGCGCATGTAACGCAGCAGCGCTTGGTCGGTGCCGTAGCCCGCCACGCCGAAGTTCATCACCTCGAACGTGGGATCGATCGACTCGAGCTGGGCCGGCCAATCGTCGCCGTCCGCCACCTCGTCGCCGAACGTGAACGAGTCCCCGAACGCGACGGCGCGGCGCACGCCGGCCGGTCGTTCGCGAGCGTACTCGCGCGAACCGCGCGCTCCGAGCGAGTTGAACGAGACGCGTCCGTCCGCCGAGCGCGACGAAGGGCGGTTCGTCCACCCGAGCTCCGGATCGAAGAGACCGGTCGGATCGGGTGGGACGCGGCCGGAGATCTCGTCTTCCTGGCGAGCGAGCCAGGCGCGCTGCGGCGCGGTCATCACCGCGCGGAACGGAGGCAGCGGACGGCCGCGAAACTGGCCGCCCTCGATGAACCAGCGCGAGAGCGCGACGTCGGCGGCCACGAGGAGCAACGCGAGGCTGCCGAGCACGAGCCCGGCGCGCTTGAAGCGCTTGGACATGCGCGAGAGTCTAGCAACGCGATCGCGCGCGCTGCGGACGTCTCAGGCTGCGTTCGCCCTGCGGCGCGGCTCCTTGTACTCGATGAGCGACTGGCGCGGCCCGCCGCGCTTCGAGCGGCGGTAGCGCAATTGCCCGCAGTAGATCGGGACCTGCTGGAAGTGCGAGTGCGCGGCGTACTGGAGGCGCGTCCAGAAGCTTTCGCCCTTCCACGCGGCCTTGATCGCGCTGCGCACGAAGATCGCGGCAAAGAAGACGGTCGCGCACACGAGCGGAGCGCAGGAACCCATCGTGATCGATGCGACGATGCTCGTCGTCACGATTCCGATCAGCCCGAGCGCGTGGACGGCGTTGCGATTCGATTCGTGCGTCCACAGCGGCATCTCGGTCTCCGCGAAGCGCTCGGAGATCTCGGCGTACGCGAAGCCGGTGCGGTAGGCGCGCTTCCAGTACTGGCCGAAGCGGCGGATCGCGAGGTCGTGCTGCGTCATCGGCTGATCGATGTGGAGGACGGTGTAGCCGCGCGACCGGATGCGGTGGCACAGCTCGGGCTCCTCGCCGGCGATCAACGTCGCGTCGTACCCGCCGACCTCCTCGAGCACGCTGCGGCGCATCAGCGCGTCGCCGCCGCAGTACTCCGAGCGCCCGATCGGCGACACCCAGTCGAGGTCGAACACGCGGTTGTAGATCGACTGCTCGGGATGGAGCTCGCGCCGATGCCCGAAGACGACGGCGCAGTTCGCCTTCTCGAAGCTCTTCATCGCCGCGGCGAGGAACTCCGGATCGAGGATCGTGTCCCCGTCGAGGAAGAGGACGAACGGCGCGGTCGTCGCGCGCCAACCGGCGTTGCGACCGAGCGCCGCGCTCGGTCGCTCGGGATGCACGACGAGGACGCGTGCGCCCAGCCGGCGCGCGCGCTCGGCGCTGTCGTCCGTCGAGTCGGAGTCGACGTAGACGACGTCGATCGCCTCCTGCGGATAGCTCGCCGCGCGGATCGATTCGAGGCAGCGGGTGAGTCGCTGCCCCTCGTTCCTTCCGATCACGACGACCGCGACCTCGGCAGTTTTTTCCGTGCTCTCCATCGCGGCCTCTTTATCGGTCGATCGCGGACCGCACCGTGACCGATACTCTCGGTCGCGGCGGCCCGGTTTAGGAACGCGCAACTAAAGGCGCGGGCCGGTACGGCCGATGGATGTCCCGGCAGAGGAACACTCGCGGCGGGCCAGGCAGGCCAGGGTCGCGAGGGCGAGGCAGGTCTCGTCGGGCTCGGCCGGGCATTCGAGGGGAGTTTGGCGGTCATGACGATTCGCAAGAAATGTGGGCGAGCGAACAAGCGCGGCGGCTTCTCGCTCATCGAGCTCATGATCGCGAGCTTCGTGCTCACGATCGCCGTGTGCGGCGTGTCGGGATCCATGGTCTCCGCGTTGGCGATCAATCGCGTCAATCGCGAGACGGCGCTGGCGCAGGAAGCGGTGCGTCGCGTGATGGAGGAAGCGCACGGCGTTCCGTTCAACGAGATCTTCGCGCGCTACAACACGTCCGCGGCGGACAACCCCGCCGGGGTCGTCTCCCCGGGCCGGAACTTCGCCGTGTTCGGGCTCGAGCCGCAGGCCGGCGACGCCGACGGCTTCGTCGGCGAGGTCACGTTCCCGACGCTCGTGGTCGGCGGCGTGGAGCAGTTGCGCGAGGACGTGGTCGACGCGGAGCTCGGCATGCCCCGCGACTTGAACGGCGTGTTCACGCCGGGAGACGACCTGCTCAACCACGCCCTCGACTACCGCGTCCTCCCGATGCGCGTCCGCGTCTCTTGGCGCGGCGTCAGCGGAGACCGGACCCTGGCTGCGGAGTGCATGTTCTCGGAGCGTTGATCCCCATGAAATTTCACACCACACGACGGCACGGCTTCACGTTGATCGAGATGATGATCTCGTTCACCGTGCTCGCCGCTCTGCTCGGCGCGGTCGCGGCGACGGTCCTGCGCGGTAAGGCCACGTACGAGCAGGGGATGACGATCAGCAAGCTCGAGGCGCAGGCGCGCCAGACGCTCGACCGCATCGCGGCCGAGTTCACGGGCGCGCGCCGGACGAGCCTGAATCCGAGCGCGACGATCATCGGGCTCAACGGCTCGCCCACGTGCGACTTCGTTCGGGCCGAGGGATTCGCCGGCGGCGGGATCGTGTGGTCCACGACGAACAGCGTGCGGCTCCAAGCGACGCCCGGCGATCCGAACGACGGTGTCGACAACAACTCGAACGGGCTGATCGACGAGTGTCAGATCGTCTTGATGCGCAACGTGGGCACGCCCGATCAGCAGACGGTCACGCTGGCCGGCTTCGTGCGCGAGTACCTCGAGGGCGAGACGCTGAACGCCGCGGACCAGAACGGCAATGGGTTGATCGACGAGCGGGGACTCGTGTTCTCGCTCGCGGACGCCAACGACGACTCGCTGATGATTCGTCTCACGCTGGAGGCGCTCGACTCCGAGCGCCGGGTGATCACGCGCTCCGTGGAAACGGCAGTCCACGTGCGCAACTGAGCAAATGGGGAGAGGAGATCTCTGGCAGGGAGGGCAGCAACGATGAAAACCATCTACTACGGGCAATCGAACGGCGAGCGCGGGGGCGCGCTCATGGTGTCGCTCATCGCGACGACGGTGCTCGCCGGCATGGCGGGCGCGGTATTGGCAGTCGGCGGGGCCGCGCAGCACGAGCAGGTCGCCGCGGCGGACCACATGAAGGCCTTCTACGTGGCCGAGGCGGGGCTCTCGGAAGCCATCGCCGCGGTGACGAACGGCGAGGCGCCGGACTTCGTCGCAGCCGCGGGTCCGATCGCGTTCTCGAACGGCACGTACGACGGAACCGTCGTCGACAACGGCGACGACACGACTACGATCACGACCGTCGGGACGAGCCGCGGCTACTCGCGCGCGGTCGAGGCCGTCCTGCAGCAGACGAGCGACGGCATCTTCTCGAGCGCGCTCTTCGCGGGGAACAGCTCGGGTGACCCGAACTACGACCTGACGTTCGGCGGCACGGGGCTCCAGGCCGACGACATCAACGGCAACGTGTACAGCGGCGGCAACATCCGACTGACCGGCACGGCCACGATCGACGGCACGGCGCGCGCCAACGGCAGCATCAGTGGCGTCACCGGTGAAACGGGGGTCACACAACCGATTCCCGACATCGCGGGCATGAACTACGCCGTCAACAACGACGTCAACGTCGCGGCGGCGTTCGCATCCGCGACGTACGGCGGCGGCGGCAGCTACGGCGGCAACGCCTGGCAGCTCCCGGAGTCGAACCGGGCGCACATCTTCCGGAAGAACCCGAGCGACCGCACGGCCGACACGGGCCCGACCGCGAAGGACGACTACTTCCTCGAGGACCGTTTCGAACCGTTCAACGGCAGCGCGACGATCGCGCCGTCCGGTGGATCGCACATCACGATCTCGGGCGTCGCGGGCGAGCCGGGGTCGAACGGCAACAACCTCGTCTACTACATCGACGGCAACCTGTGGATCCACAACAAGAACGCGTACTCGTTCACTCTGTGGAACTCCGCCGACACGCCGATCAAGGTCACGTTCGTCGTCAAGGGCAACATCTACATCTCGGACAACATCTTCTACGACAATCCCGACAAGGACGGCCTGGCGCTGATCGCGATCAAGGACTCCGCGGTCGCGAACAGCGGCAACATCTACTTCGGCGACCCGACGTTCGGAACGCTCGAGTACATGTCCGCGTTCATGTACGCCGAGAACAACTTCTACGACAACAACCTGTCCGCGTCGGGATCCGCGAAGGTGACCGTGCACGGCAACATGACCGCGGGCAACCAGGTCAAGATCAACCGCGACTTCGGCACGCAGCACTCAAAGCTGACCGTCAACTTCGACAGCCGCATCTGGGACGGCGACCTGACGCTCCCGGGCCTGCCGTCGCAGAGCGGCGCCGATCCGACGTGGGTCGTCGCGTCGTGGCGTGAGGTGTCGGTCCCGTGAGGCGCGACCTCGTGCGACGATCCATCGTGATCCTGGCTCTGACCGGAGCGTTGGCTCCGGTCGGAGCTGCTTCCGGCGCGCCGCTCCGAGACAACGGTTCGCAAATCGGGACCGGCGGCGACGCGGCCAGCCCCGTGTGGCGGCTCCTCCTGCCTCCGGCCAAGTCGGAGGAACCGACGGTGTCCGCGGTCTCCGCGAGCATCGTGCGCCTGGGCGCGGGCTCGATCCCCGAGGTCGTCGCGATCCTCGTCGGAGAGAGCGTCGAACCCTCCGAGCTCGCGGACGTGCACCCACGGGCGATCGAGCTGCGCCGCGAGATCCTGATCGCGAGCTTGCGCGGCTTTCCCGCCAACCAGGTCGTCGATCATCTGCGCGCGAAGTGCGCTTCATCCGATGCCCTGGACGCGCGCATCGTCGCCATCCAGGTGCTGGGCGAGATCGGCGGTGCGCGCGCGCTCGAAGCCGTGCTCTCGATCGCGAGCTCGATCGAGCCGATCCACTGGATGCGCACGTACGTGCAGATGCCGATCGAGGAGTCGCTGGCGCAGATCCTTTCGCGCGATCCGCGCCTGACGAAGTCGATGGCCGATCGGGCCGCCAAACTCGATCCGCACCTGTGTCCGATCGCCGTCCGGGCCACCGTCCGCGCCGGCTCGCCGGTCGCGGTGTCGTGGCTGGTGCCGCTCTTCGGGAGGGGCGCCGAGCTCGACCTCGCGATCGTCGAAGCGATCGTCCACTTCGCGGAGCAGAGCTACGTCGAGATGTCGGCGAGCGAGGTCGCCAAGGTGCGGTCGCTGCTCGACAACCGGGACGCGCGCGTTCAGCGTGCGGCGGTGACCGCGCTCGGGACGCTGGGGGACATGGACTCGATCTCGCGTTTCGTCGCGTTCCTGGGAAGCCAGGATCCGTTGGTCGCGCGCGCGGCACACTGGAGCCTGAAGCGTTTGACGGGGCAGAGCTTCGAAGCCGACCGCGGCGCCTGGGGCGAGTACCTCACGGCGGAGCAGACTTGGCACGACGAGAACTGGGCCGGCATCACCGACGCGTTGAACTCCGAGGACCTCGGGGTAGTTGCGGACGCGGTCGCTTCGTTGACGCAGCACCCGGTGTACAAGAACCGCGCGGCGCTCGAGCTCCGGCCGCTCCTTTCGACGGACGACTTGACGCGCGTTCGGCTCGCCGCCGGCGCGTTGGGTTCGATCGGAGCCCGGGCGGCGGTCCCGTGGCTCGTCGACTGCCTGCGGCACTCGGACGAGACGGTGCGGTCGAACGCGTGGCAGAGCCTGCGCGCTCTGACCGGGAAGAAGCTCCCGCCCGATCCGGAGAGCTGGACCGAGCTCGCGAGCAGCTGACCGGCTCCGCCTACACGCGGATCAGCCGGAACGCGAGGAGCGTTTCGCGCCGCGTGTAGGCGATGCCGAGGTTCCCGGCGACGAGCGGATCATGGCTCGCGCCGAGGCCGTGGAACCGAAACTCGCCCTCGGAACCGTCCTCGAACTCGAGCGTGAAGGTGTAGATCGTCCGGCCGCCGCCCTCGAGCAGCGTCTCGCTGCGCCGGCACGTGACGAGGGCCGGACGCTTCAGGAGGGGCAGAGCGAGGATCCGACCGCGCTGCCGGGCGC
>CAZQHA010000045.1:0-15262 GCA_964592795.1 uncultured Planctomycetaceae bacterium
CATTGGTGAACCCAGGCGAGTTCAGGATCGAGTCGCAGCGCCTCGCGAAGCTCGAAGATCGCTTCGTCCAGGTTCTTCGACTGCTGGAGCAACATGCGGCCGAGCCGGCCGTGGGCTTCTGCGAAGTCGGGCTCGACACGCACCGCTTGGCGGTACGCCTCGATCGACTCGTCGAAGCGACCCGACGCGCGCAGCGCGGTCCCCAGCGCCTGATGCGCGATCGAGGACCGCGGTCGAATCGCGATGGCCGCTTGGAGGTAACGGATGGCCTCGTTCCCGTCCCGTTTCCAGAGTGCGTCGCCAAGCGCGAAGTTGGCCCAGTAGTCGGCCGGGTGGACGCGGTGCACGAGGGTGAGCAGGGGGATCACGTCGCTGCCGCTTTCTCGCATTCGCTCCGCTGCGCCAACTACGAGCTGAACGGTGACACGATTCGCTCGCAAGTCGTCCGCCAGTTGCGCCAATGTCTCGTCGTCGAGACGAAACGCTGGATCGCGAAGGCGATCGCGCCAGGGGATCGATTCGGGGTCGCATCTTCGCAAGACGTCGAGCAGCCACGCTCCACGAGCTCCGGCTCCAGCGCAAAGCGACCAATCATCCAGCGCGCCGATCAGCGCCGGTCGCGCGGCAGCATCGCGGACGCGCGCAGCGACGAGCCCCGCGTCGTCTCCGACGCTCCCCAATCCAGCGTTTCGGAATACCTCTTCATACGCGAGATCGGCCAACCTGCGGTTCTCGCTGCGATCGAAGCGTCCCTCGGTGATTTCGACGCGTCGCAGCCGGATTCCGTCGAGTTTCTCGACGAGCAAGAGCTCCCGGCGCGCCGCGGTCACGCGCTGTCGAAGCTCCACGCCGAGTGTGTCCGGCATCTGGTCCAGCACGGAACGCGCCCGAGCGACGTCGCCGCTCTGAAGTTGAATCAGGGCGCTGTCGACGCGTGGCGACCACACGGCGTCCTGCTGACGCCTTTCCCGCGCGAGAGATCGATCGTGAATGACACGGACCAGCGTGAACGTGAGTGCCACGGCTCCACACGCCAAGAGCGTGGCCCTCGTCGGGTTGCGTCGACTCCAGAGCACCGCACGCTCCACTCGGCCGACGGGTCGTGCGCGAATGGGTTCACGAGCCATGAAACGGCTCAAGTCCGCGGCAAGCTCGGCCGCCGAGCCGTAGCGGCGCGCGGGATCCTTGTGGAGACACCGCACGCAAATCGTCTCGAGATCTCGCGGCACCTTGCTGTTGAGCAGCGAAGGACGCTTTGGGTCCGTCGAGACGACCTGTAACTGCGTCGCGAGCGGAGACTCCGCCCGGAAGGGCGGGCGACCCGTGAGGAGCTCATAGAGGATCGCACCGAGCGCATACACGTCCATCGTGGGACCGACCGGCGCGCCTTGGATCTGCTCCGGAGCCATGTAGCTCGGCGTGCCCAGGATCGTTCCGCTCAACGTGAGGTTCTCTCCGCCAGACACGCGACGAGCCAGCCCGAAGTCCGTCACCTTGGGGATGCCGTCGCGCGTGAGTAGGACGTTCGCGGGTTTGAGATCTCGGTGGATGATGCCGGTCCCGTGCGCAAACTCGAGTGCGCCTGCGAGGCAGTGCACGAGCTTCGCCGCTTCGTCCGCGGGTTGTGGCCTTCCGTCGAGCCACTGCGCGAGGGTGCCGCCCTCGACGAGCTCCATCGTGAAGTAGGGGCGTCCTTCGCGCTCGCGCACATCGTGCACCTGCACGATGTTGGGATGGCGTAGGTTCGCGATCGCGCGTGCCTCGAGGAAGAAGCGCTGCAACTCGCGCTCGCTGGCGAATTCGCCCGCGAGGAGCATCTTGAGGGCGACATCCCGTTCGAGGGCGAGATGATGGGCTCGGTACACGACTCCCATGCCTCCACGGCCGAGAACTCCTTTCACCTCGTAACCCGGGATGGTTGGCCATACCGGATCGGCGTGCGCGCTCGCGCTGTCGGAGTCGGGCAACAAGACGTCGAGCTCCTCGTCCACTTGCTGCACGAGGACCAAGCGCTCACGAACTTGCGGCAAGAGGTCGGGGAACTCGCGACACACGTCTTCCGGCGTACGTGCCGAGCTCAGCGCTTCCTCGGCAAGTTCTTGGATGCGGCGTTCGTCGACCATGGCTCGATCAAGAGAGGAATCCCAAGGTCTGCTCGCTGTCAACTGCGGCTCGACGTCGAGCCGTCTGGAGTCGGGCGCGACCGACGCTGCACCACGGGTCGGCGTCGCACGGAAGCTTGCGCCACGGATAGCGCGCGAGCAGACCGGACCGGACGCGTGCGGTCAGAAGCGACGCTCGACTACTGCACTCACTCGCCACTGAAGCCGCGCGCTCGCCCTCGCATCACGATGTCGACGCCGTAACTCTCTACAGCGCGCGACCAGCGTGGAGCGGGCGACGGGGTTCGAACCCGCGACATTCAGCTTGGGAAGCGTGCGGTGGGGGGCGCATGGCGTCAAGCGGTCAGGAGCAGACAGGGCCGGTCACGAGCGGACAGGTGCGGACACTTCGGTCGAGTAGCGGCAAGTCTCGCGAGCGCTCCTGACCGGACAGCAGCGGACACACGCGGTCAGGAGCGGGCCGCGGAGCAGTCGTGACGCTGGCAGCAGGACCGGTCAGTAGCAGTCGAGCGCGGCGGAATTGAAAGGGGGGCCGTTGTTGCGCCCATTCGGCCTGCGGCCATACTCCTCACAATGGAGACCGCCGAACAGCTTCTCGCGAGGTGCGCCGAGACGTATGCCAAGTGCGCGGCGTACATTGATGAAGGCTCGCAGACCACACTGTTCATCACCGGTCCCTATCCCTGGAATCGGAGAACCGAGCGGAAGTTCTTCCGCACCGCGTTCCAGAGAGGCGGGCGATTCTTGTTCGAGTACCGCGCCCAAGCCGTGGGACCAGAATCAGAGTGGGCCCGCGCCGCGATCTGGCAGGATACGACTGGCGTATGGACCTGGTCTACGATCCAGAGTGGTGTGCAAAGGGTCGCTTCGCTGACGGACGCCGTTGCTGCGCTCGCCGGAGTGTCGGGGGGAACTTCGGCATTCGCTCCGTGTCTCTTGCTCCCTGAGCTGGCTAGAGCACGAAGACTCCCCACGACGTCTCTCTCGCTCGCTGAGGAAAACATGATCGAGGGATCGCGGCCATGCCGTTTGGTAAGTGGAAAGGACTGGCAGGGGAACGACGAGCGGCTCTGGGTCGGTCTAGAATCGGCCCTTGTTGTCCGACTGGAAAAGGGGACGGTATTCGACAAGGCGCATTTCGCTTCTCAATTGGTGAGCATGCAAGCGTCTTTGGCTGCCATGTCAGCCGATGACAAGCACAGGCCCATGATGGAGAAAGCTGTCGCTGAACACAGCTCGCAGACCCAGAACGAGTTTCAGACAAAGAGTTCCACGATCTGGCAGCCCCGAATCAACGTCGAGATCCCGGACAATGCATTCGAGTTCACGCCGCCCAGGGACTGACGCGTCGTCCGGCAGCGCCCGCTTGCTGCCATCGCGCTAGGTGGACAGAAACTTACAGCGGCGGTAACACGCGATCAGAAGCGGTCACAAACGGACCCGCACGACCACGGCACTACTCGCCACTGAATCTTCGCGCTAGCGTTCGCGTACGAACGCGTCGTCATCGATCCGCAATCGTCGCGTCGCTCTTGTGACTACCAAGTCAAAGCGACATGCCGAATGCCATTGGCAGGCACATCGAAGGAAGTCGCTCGCGATGCCGCATCTCGCAGGATGGTCGCCGTCCATATCCCGGCGGGCAGTCCAGCAATCTGAAACGTTCCGTCATCAGCAACGCGCACTGTGCAGAGCGCGTCCAGCTCGCCGCGCTCCCAACGGAGTTCGATTGTCATCGCGCTTCCGAGTTCTTCTGGACGCGTGACACTCCCAACAACGGAACCGACGGGAAGCTCCAGGAACCAACTGTTGTGTCCTGGTGCGAGAACACGCTGTTCTCGCAGATGGAGATCGGCCCCGCCCAACGTGCCGACGAGATGCAGGACGGCCATACCGACCACCGAGTTCACCGAGAGCGATCCATCAGGACCCAACTCGAGGTCTTTGTCGAACTGAGCGCCTCGCCAGGCGGTTGATGCGATTCGACACTTCCAACGCTCCAGCGCGGCATCGCCAAGTCGCGCTTGCACGATGAGCTTTGCCTCGGATCCCGGACGGAGATCAAGATCGAAACGTGTGACGGCGCCGTCGCTGACATCGCAGTTCGACCAGGTCGGAGTTTCGCCCGGACCATCGTCGAAGTGGACTCCTGGAGGAGCTCCTGCGGGCAATCGCACGACACACCAAGAGCCAGGCGTCAATTGATCGAGCCGAAACCGACCTCGCTCATCGGGTTGAGCGATACAAGGGAATCCATCGCCACGTGTCGCGACGACCTGAAAGGGCGCCAGCTTCTCGCCATGTGGCTGGAGAGTCCGCGGATCGAAGGCCGCAGCGATCAGCTCGCCCTCCAGGGAACCGCCGACTGGCAATAAGACGCTTCCTTCGATCGTGCCGCCTCGGGTGAGCTCGAGAACCAATCCGTCCTTGCCTTCTGCGGGGTCGAGATCAAACGGCCCTAGCTCTGCGGGGGCAAGACCAGCCAGTCTCGCGCGGATCCAGAATCGACCCTTGCGCTGAAGCGTGATTGCGAAGCAACCGTCCACGTGACTCCGACTTCGGGCCGTCTCGCCGGGTGTGCTCCGCACGAGCAGGCCATCGCTCCATCCTCGCCGGCCAGACTTGATCGCTTCGTGAAGAGTCACAAGCGCGCCTTCCATTGGCCTGCCGCCGTGAATCACCTTTCCGCGGATGCCGGGCAGGCGCTCCAGTACCACATCCAACACACTCTCGCCTTCAACTCGCTCGAAGGGGCCAAGGGCGAGTGGAACGTGGAGTTCGGCATGCGCCTGCACAACGAAGGACGGATGGTCGACGACGAGTTCGGCCGTTCCATCCGGCCGGTCCTGCTGCAACTCAGCGAGATCGTCCAGTCGCGCGGCGCGAGCTGGGTCGGCAACTCTTACGGCAAAGCGCCCTACCGGCCCTAAGTCATCGCGCACCCGGACGAGAACGGTTGCGCGCCCTGCAGCTGGCGGCGCGACCGAAGTGGCGATGCGGATCGGAGCGCGCTCGGCTGGCGCGTCGCCGAGCGCAGCCGCGCCCGTTTGCACGAGAGCCACTTGATCCACGGGCTGAGTCGAGTTGCGAGTCACGACCTTCGCCTCTTGCTCCTGCTCCGGCACCGCGAGCCAGATGCCGGTAGCGAGTGCTACGAAGACCGAGCCGGCGAGGATCTTGAGCTTTGTGTTCATGGCGAAGACCCCGATCGAAGTGGCGTCCGCTTTCGCGATCAGCGGCAGCCAGGCGGACATCCACGAGCTCCGGTCACCGCGTGCGCGCCGATCGAGTCGTTCGCGCAGCATCGCGAGCGCCCGCGATGTTTGCGTGTGAACCGTCCGGAGCGGAGCACCTGTGCGCCGAGCGATCTCGACGGGCAGCAACCCCTCAAACCATCGCAGGAGCACGACCGTCCGGTAGGGTTCGGCGAGCTCGCGAACGGCACGCAAGAGCGCTTCTTGCGTCTCGAGCCGCTCCAACGCCAGAGCCGGATCCGCGTCGACCTGAGGCTCTGGCTGAGCAGCATCGATCGAACGATCCGATCTGCGATTGCTATGACGTGAACCAGTGCGCACGAGATTTCGGATCACGACGCGAAACCAGCCGACGAGGCTCGAGTCGCAATCGGGCCGACTACGCAAGAACGCGAGCCATGCATCCTGGGCGACGTCTTCGGCCTGGTTTGCGTCGCGAACGATCGCGAGCGCCAGAGAGCGTACCCACGCGGCGCGAGCGATGTCGCGATCCAGAGCTGCTCGATCAGAGGGCTGCATGGTGCACTCGCCATCCCGACATGCAGAACCGCAACGCTCTACGTCAAGAAAACCAGAATTCATGCGAGTGCCGATTCAGTTCCACGAGTGGCAGCTCGCCAAGCCGATCGTCACTTGCTCGCCACTCCCATCCACGATCGCGACTCGCGGTCAATTCGCTGGAGCGCGCTCGTGGGTTCGGCGCCGACGCCAAGCGAAGATCTCCAGGGCCAGGGCGACGACCACGGCAATGGGCAGGAGATCCATTCCGACCTGCGCCCAGCGTTGCCAGTGCGCGGGATGGGCGCGGTGCCACTCGGCCATTTCGTGCTGGGTGCCTTGAACCGCGGCAACGAACTGAATGAACGGCGAACTCATCACGCCTCTCGCGATCTGTTGGTTGTAGCTAGACCACGAGTAGTAGTAAGCGACGATCGGCGCGGCCAAGACCAGCACAGCGGCGACGTGCAGCCAAGACTGCGTGAGTTTCGGGCTCATGTGTTCGTCCTCCTGGCCCCCCGGCTACTCACTCTTGCGCTTCCAAGCTCGGAACGGCTCGTTGTTGAAGTCGCCGCCCATGAAGAGCATGTCGTTCTTGCTGTCGCTCGCAGGGACCAGATTCACGATCGAAGACTCTGCGTCGTCGATCTCGCCTCCGTGGCGGCTCCGGTAGTAGATGAGATGTGGATTCCCACCGCTCGTGACCAACACGAAGACCGATTCCTTCGGGGGCTTCTCGCTCGAGGTGGTCCGAACAGTTCCCGCGAGAAACAATTGTCTGTCCGACAATCCCTTGGTCAACCGAGCGGGAACACGGTCCAACGCTCCGGCATCGACCTCGAAAGTGATATTGGTTCTTGGCTTCGTGCCGAGCCGTGCACCGATCTCCTCGTCAGGAACCCACTCGCCCGCTAGGCGCGCCGCGACGACGTTCTGCTCGTCGGTCCTAATCGTGAGGTCTTGGCGCGGTGCGAGCGTCGACGCGGTCAGCACAGCAATGCAATACGCGTGAGGGATAGCCATCGATCGTCCTCCTTGGGTGGCGCTCTCACGATACCCGCGCCGGCCGAGGGGTGATCGTCGACGCAAACCTGAACCTGCTCTGCAGCTCGATGAGTGCCAGCCCGCCGAGGCTGCCACTCATCTACGCGCAACCGTCGCTTCAACCTGGACTTGCGGAGTCTGGTCGCGGGACTGTGGCGGATTGGTGCCAAGAGCGCGAGCGGACAGAAGCAGTCACGCGCGGTCAGGAGCGGCGAAAACGACGGCACTAACTCGCCACTGAAGCCGCGCGCTCGCTCGCCCTCGCATCGCGATGTCGACGCCCTAACTCTCTACAGCGCGCGACCAGCGTGGAGCGGGCGACGGGGTTCGAACCCGCGACATTCAGCTTGGGAAGCTGACACTCTACCAGCTGAGTTACGCCCGCACTGGTGACTCGGACAGGATAGCCGCGCATTGCCCATCGTCAACTCGCGCCGTCCGCCCGCGCGGGGGAACGCGAGCCCGCCGCTCGATCGTGGTCTCTCTCGTCGACGATCGGCATGCTGCGCGAATGGCACGTTGGTCGGTCTATCTCGTGCGGACGGCGCAGGGCGAGCTCTACACCGGCATCTCGCTCGATGTCCGGAGTCGCTTCGCGGAGCACGCGAGTGGACGCGGCGCGAAGTACTTGCGTGGCCGCGGACCGCTGGAGCTCGTCTATCGACGAGCGATCGGCGAGCGTGGACTGGCGTTGCGCGTCGAGCGACGGATCAAGCGACTGCCGCGCGCCGCGAAGGCGGTGCTCGTGAGCTCGAAGCCGACACGTGCGCGCCTGCTGAAGCTGCTCGTCGTCGAACCCTCGCTCGTATAGCCGCGCGATCTTGTGCTCGCGCCCGTTCGCTCTCACACTCGCACGCGGTGGGCTTCTACGGCGACCACATCCTCCCGCGGTTGATCGACCTGGGGTTGAACAACCGTCACGTGAACGCCGAGCGCGCGAAGGCGCTCGCCGACGTGCAAGGGACCGTCCTCGAGATCGGATTCGGATCGGGGCTCAATCTGCCGTTCTACTCGAGTCGAGTTCGGCGCGTCGTCGGCTTGGATCCTTCGGAGGTCGGTTGGAAGCTCGCGCGCAAGCGTGTCGCGGCGAGCGCGGTTCCGGTCGAGCGCCTCGTGCTCAACGGTGAAACGATTCCCGCGGACGATGCGAGCTTCGACTCGGTGGTGAGCACGTTCACGCTCTGCACGATTCCCGACGTCGATCGTGCGCTGCTCGAAGTGCATCGCGTGCTCAAACCAGGTGGACGGTTCTTCTTTCTCGAGCACGGGCGATCCAGCGAGACGGGCGTTCAACGCTGGCAGGACCGTTGGGACCCGATGCAGGGAAAGCTGTTCGGCGGCTGTCATGTCAATCGGCAGATCGACCGGTTGATCGCGGGCGCAGGGTTGCACATCGAGCCGCTCGAGACGTTCTACTCGCGCGGACCGCGCATCTTTTCCTTCTTCTATCGCGGCGCCGCGTTGAAGAGGGCGTAGTGCACCGCAATCCGGACTAGAGATCCGCCGTGCCCGAGCTGCCGGACATCACCGTGTACATCGAAGCGCTCGACGCGCGCATCCGCGGGAGCACGCTGCAGGCGATCCGCGTCGCCAATCCGTTCCTCCTGCGCACCGTCGATCCGCCGCTCAGCGACGCGCACGGCCGCCGAGTGCGCGCCATCCGCCGGATCGGCAAGCGCATCGTCATCGAGTTGGAAGCAGAGCTCTTCCTCGTGCTCCACCTCATGATCGCGGGACGCCTGCGATGGCTCGAGCGCGGCGCCGCGGTTCCCAAGAAGCTCGGGCTCGCCGCGTTCGACTTCGACGCGGGCACGCTGGTCCTGACCGAAGCCGGAACGAAGCGGCGCGCGTCGCTTCTTTTCATCCGCGGCGAGAAGGAGTTGGCGGCGCTCGATCGCGGAGGGCTCGAGGTCCTCGGCGCGAACGTCGCGGCGTTCCGCGCGGCGCTGACGCGCGAGAACCACACGTTGAAGCGGACGTTGACCGATCCACGGCTCTTCAGCGGCATCGGCAACGCATACTCGGACGAGATCCTGCACGCGGCGCGGCTCTCGCCGCTCGCTCTTTCGCAGTCGCTCGAAGACGAGGCAATCCAGCGCCTGTTCCGCGCGACGCAGGACGTGCTCGTGGACTGGATCGATCGGCTGCGGCGCGAGGCGGGCCGCGATTTTCCGACGAAGGTCACCGCGTTCCGGCCGGGGATGTCGGTCCATGGCAAGTTCGGCCAGCCGTGTCCCGTATGCGGGTCGCCCGTCCAACGGATCGTGTACGCGGAGAACGAATGCAATTACTGCGCGCGTTGCCAGACCGGCGGCAAGTTGTTCGCGGACCGAGCGCTCTCGAGACTGCTCCGCGACGATTGGCCGCGCACCGTCGACGAGCTCGAGGAGAAGCGACGGGCGGATTCGAGCTCGAGCTGACTCCCCGTCCGGTCGCCGCATCCGAATTCGAACGTCATCGCTGCGGCGGCCGAATCCAGGGTGCGGACGAAGGAATCGTGACGTGGGCACCGAGCGCATGCTGACGCGCCGGGGAGTTGCCGGGTACCCTTTCCCGTCGACTCCGCCTAGAGAGCGTGTCGTCGCGGTGCACGGAGCCTGAACCAGGCGGGCTCCACCTCGGGCTCTACAGATTCCGCCGCTTCCTACCGATGCACATCCGGCCGTTGGTCCAGCGCCTTCTACTCTCCGCGCTCCCTGTCGCGCTCCTCGCTTCCTGGCAAGCGGCGCCGCCCGCGCACGAAGTCCGCGTCGGTCCACGTCTGATCGACGCGCCTTCGCACCTCGTCGGCCGACTCATCCCGGACCTCGCATTCGTCGACCTGCAGGGGAACGCCGGCAAGCTCAGCGATCTGCGATCGAGCAAGCTCCTCGTGATCTGCCTCACGTCGACCGATTGCCCGATCGCGCGCAAGTACTCGCCGCGCCTCGTCGAGATCGAGAAGCGCTACCGCGACCGCGGCGTGACGTTCCTGATGGTCAACGCGCAGGAGCACGAGACGGCGGAGGACATGCGGAAGGCGGTCGACACGTTCGGCTTCGTCGCGCGGTACGTGCCCGATCGCAAGGGGCGGATCGCGGCGGCGCTGCGCGCGACGAGCACGACCGAAGTCTTCGTCCTCGACGCGGCGCGAACGCTGCTCTACCGCGGCGCGGTCGACGATCAATACGGGCTCGGGTTCACGCTCCCGGAAGCCCGCAGGACGCTGCTCGCGGACGCGCTCGATGCCGCGCTCGCGATCGAGTCGCCTGAGGTCCGAGCGACGACGGCGCCGGGGTGCGAGCTCGCCGTTCCGGAGGACGCGGGAGCAACGCCGGAACCGCCGACCGAGGTCACGTGGCACAACCGCATCTCGCGCATCGTGCAGAACAACTGCGAGGTCTGTCACCGCCCCGGCCAAGCCGGACCGTTCGAGCTCCTGACGTACGAAGACGTCGACGACCACGCCAAGACGATCCGCCGCGAGGTCGAGCGGCTCACCATGCCGCCGTGGTTCGCCGAGGGCCCGCGCGGACACTGGGCGAACGACGCGCGTCTGACGGACGAGGATCGCCAGGACTTCTTGGCGTGGCTCGCCGGCGCGCGACCCGTGGGGGACGAGAGGGACGCCCCGATCCCGCGGAGGTGGCCGGACAAGTGGTTGCTCGAGCACCCCGATCTCGTCTTGGATTCTCCCGTGGAGATCGCGGTCGCGGCCGAAGGAGCGATGCCGTACCAAGACATCTACTTCGAGCCGAAGCTTCCCGAGGACAAGTGGGTCGGCGGGATCGAGATCCGCAACTTGCATCCGCAGGTGATGCACCACGCGATCGCCTTCCTCGAATATCCGGACGATCACCCGCACGCCGACGAGCAGCAAGTCAATCCGTCGCGCAGCGGCGGCTTCGCGTGGATGGCGCCGGGCTGGTCGTACACGCGGCACCCCAAGGGCATGGCGAAACGCTTGTACGCCGGCGTGAACATCCGGCTGCAAGTGCACTACACGCCCAACGGCGTCGCGCTGATCGATCGACCGAGCCTCGCGTTCCAGTTCGTCGACGAGCCCATCCACGCGATCAAGACGCGCGCCGCCGACAATCGATCGTTCGAGATCCCGGCCGGCGCCGAGCGCTACCCGGTGAAGGCTTCCTACACGTTCGAGAATCCCGCGAGCATCATCTCGCTCGCCGGACACACGCACCTGCGCGGCGTCGGCTTCGACGCCGAGCTCGCGTACCCGGACGGACGCGTCGAGAAGATCCTCGAGCACACGCGATACGACTTCAATTGGCAGCTCCAGTACACGCTCGCGGAGCCGATCGAAGTTCCCGCGGGCTCGGTCATCACGGCGACCGGGTACTACGACAACAGCAGCAAGAACCCGGCGAACCCCGATCCGACGAAGCCCGTGCGTTACGGCGTGCAATCGTGGGACGAGATGATGCTCCTCTACTTCACGATGTATCCGTTGCCCACGAACCACCCGGTTCCCGATCGCGCCGAGCGCGCAGGCTTCACGGCGCGCATGAGGCTGGAACGGTGGCTCCGGAACAACAAGGTGAGCCTCCTCGCGGTCGGAGCGGTGTCCTTCGCGGGCCTCGGCTGGCTGGCGTTCCGACGCCGCGCGCGACCTCGTCCGATCGGCGTCGTCGAGCCGGGCCGCACCGATCGAGCGTGAGCCGCCGCGCGCCTCAGCGCGCGAACTTCGCTTCCTTGATGTCGAGGAAGAACTTCTCGAAGTAGAAGTACGACAGGTGCGCGAGCGCGATGACGGATGCGCACGCGGCGACGAACACCGCGAGTCCCTCCCACGATCGCGGATCGACGGGGAGCCAGCCCCGGTAGAAGGTCAGCACCGCCATGTGCAGCACGTAGATGCCGTACGACATCTTGCCGACGTAGCACAGGAATCGGTTCTCGAGGAAGCGCGTCAGGAAGTTCGGGTGGCACATCGCGATGATCAAGAGCGCCGAGAGCAGGTTGACCAGCGTGTAGCCCCACACGTACTGCGCGCGCGGCACCATCATCAGCGGGAATCCCAGGCTCCATCCGGCGCGCAGGACGACGTTGGCTTCGCCCGGAGGAGTCGCGCCGGGAGTGATCGTCGGGGGGAAGAAGATCATCGAGACGATTCCGCCCGCGAGCGTCGCCGCGGCGAGCGCGACGAACCACTTGTGAGCGCTCTTCCACCGATCGAGACCGAGGTAGGCGATCAGCGCGCCGGCTGCGAACGCGTCGAACTGGAACATCGTCCCCATGTACAGGGCGCGGCCGACGTGGTGCGTGCGGATGCCGGCGCTCACGGCGTAGAAGTGCGCCGCGAAACGGCTGATCGGGATCAAGACGAGCAGCGCGAAGAGGATCCATTTCAACGAGCGGCCGCGCGCGAAGAAGATCACGAACGGCCAGAGGACGTAGAACTGTTCCTCCGCCGACAGCGACCACAGGTGCGAGAAGAACCGGTCCGAAGGAACCGCTCCGAACACGTACGCCAGGTTGTAGGTGTACGTGTAGAGCCATGCCCAGCTCTCGGCGAACGCGCGGGGCTCGCCGATCGCGAGGAACGCGATCGTGCACAGCGCGAGGTAGCCGAAGTAGATCGGGAAGATCCGCAGGCTCCGCCTCCAATAGAACTTCTTCAGGTAACCGCCGAGCGGACGATCGCGCTCCTTCAGCAGGATCGACGTGATCAAGTAGCCCGAGAGGATGAAGAAGTACTGGACCGACACCCAGCCGCACTGGAAGTAGCCGTAGTGCGCCGCGATCACGAAGATCGCGGCGGCGCCGCGGCTCCCGTCGAACGCCGGCACGTAGCGCAGCCCGTGCGCAGCCGCCTTCGCCTGCGCGGCGCGGTCGGGGAGGGTCACGACGTCCGCAGCCGAGTCTGTTTTCGGAACCACCACCATGCGTACGTGTAGTGCATCGCCGACGCCGCCATCATGAACGAGAGGGCGTACGCGACGCCGACGGTCGGCCAGACGCTCGCCAGCGTCGCGAGCATCAGCGTGTTGATCGCGAGGCCGATCCCCGACAGCACGATCCCCACCTTGAGCGTGTTCGTCACCAGGTAGAACGTATCGTTCGCGATCGAGAACGACATGACCACGAATCCCGGCAGCAGGATCAACATGATGCGCCAGACCGGCTCGTGGAAATCGTTCGGAAGAAAGTTCCCGATGACCCAGCGGATCAGCGGCAGCGAGAGGATGAGCGCGCCGGAGATCAGCGCACCCGTCGTCAAGCTGGCGCGCACGTACATGCGCTTGAACCGCTCCAGATCCTTCAACCCGGTGAGCTCGGAGAGCGCCGGGAGCATGTTGCGGCTGATCCCGGTCATCAAGAGGAGCGGGACGCCGAGGATCTTCTGTCCGATCCGCAAGTACGCGACCCAGGAAGGCGCGGCCCACTTCTCGAGGAAGAGCGACGGGAGAACTTGGTTTCCGAGCGCGTCGATGCTGCGCACGAGCCCGAGCCGGAATCCCAGCGGCAATCCGCGCGCGAGCGGCACGTCGCGGAAGTGGCTCGCGATCTCGCGCACGCTCGGCAGCTCCGTCTTCTGCGCTCGGCGGACTCCGCGGTAGAGCTCGATCGCCAGGATCGAGCCGATCGCGGACGCGAGCAGCGTTCCCACGATCGCTCCCGCTCCCGAGCTCGCGACGACCGCGCCGACGACGGAGAGGAAGATGCGCATCGCCTCGTGCGAGTTCTCGACCTGCGTGAACGGCAGCATCCGCCGCGTGCCCTGCAGCGCGGCCGAGACGACGATCCGCGGCAGCTCGATGAACGGCGTGAACGCGAGCCACTGCGCCCAGCGCACGGAGTCGGTGGACGCACCGAAGAACCGCGCGATCGCCGGCAAGAGCACCACGCCGAGCACGATCAGGACCGCGCCGATCACCACGTACGCCTTGGCCAGGAACGCGAGCCAGGGCGCGATCTTGTCGACTTGGCCGCGCGCGCGCACGGCGGCGATCTGCGACACCGCGACGCTGAACGGTCCCTGGTTCAAGAGGAACCAGAGCAGCGAGTAGAGAGAGATCGCGACGACGTACTCGCCGAAGCCGTCGGCGCCGAGCGTGTACGTGAGGACGAACGTGCTCGCGAGCCCGCACGCGGCGTTGAACACCGCCCCGGCCTGCAGCGTCGCCGTGTCCCGCACGAAGCGACGCTTCAGGAGCTCTCGCAGTTTCACGAGCATCGCGCGACGCTCAGGGCGGCGCGGCGCGCCCCTCCGGCGCCAACACGAAATCCTGGAAGTCGCCCATCTTCGACAAGTCCAGGCGCTTGTACCCCATCGCGTACAGCTTCTCGAGCGTCGCCATCTGGCCGGCGTAGTCGGAGTGCGTGTCCTCGCGCGTGAGCTCGGTGACGATCCCCGGCTTGAGTCAGGAAAAATTCCGCTTTCCCATCAGGATTGTACAGCGGCATGGCATACCCGGTGATTTCGACCTGCTTCCCTTCCAAATTCTTCAAAACCACAGGCACAGGCGGGGCGGGTTTTTTGGGATCAAAGTCATAATTGGCGTCTTTAATGTAGGCAAATCCGATCCGGGTGACATTGCCCAGAAACTCGATGTCACTGGTGGTTGAAGCCTTGGGCGTCGTCGGGGATCTATACATCACACTTGCCACGACAATCGCGGTGAAGATAACAACAAACCCCAGTGCCAGCCACTTTTTCGAAATCTGTTTCAGTGCACTCATCTGACGTAACAACTCCTTTTACTGGACCAACTTCCGGGCACTGGCGCCAGTAATTCGATAGACGCTTTCAACCTGACCATACTGATTGCGAACCACACCTGCTTCAAATTTCCCAACCACGGAAATCGGGAAGTCGCTGGCGGTATCGAGTTCTTTCCCCGGTGCCAGCGTGACATAGAGCATTCCATCAATGCCCGGACCATCGGCAAAACAACACGAAAGCGGAACTTCAATCAGCACAAATCGCTTGAGCTTGTTGCCGCCCAGCCCCAGCGGCACCATAAAGCCGTTCACTTCGACGAGTTTGCCATTCAGTTCATTGGCTTTGGCTGGGAACTGCACCGCCTGTTGGACAACTTTTACTCCAGCCAGATCACGAATGCGCAACGGCGTCGCACCCGCCACGGCGGGAGACGCCTTCACGGTTGTCGTTGGCAAAGCCGTCGAAATCAGTCCGAGATTGAATCCAAGCGCCAGGGTGAGCGCCACTCCGAAAATCATCCATCGCGAGCGAGTTGCCATAGTTACCTGCCAGAAAAACGAATTATGAATTTGGTGCCTGGTTCTTGGTTCTTGGTTAAAGTATTAGCTCCAAAGCACCAAGCACTAAGGGAGCGTTAAAAAATAAGTTACTAAGAGAGCAATCACCTTTGTACGCCC
>CAZQHA010000046.1:0-15215 GCA_964592795.1 uncultured Planctomycetaceae bacterium
GGCCGGCCCCAGCGGGCACTGGGTCGCGTTCTCGTGGACGCTCGCGCTCAGCGCGAGCACCGTGGAGAGTCCGAGGGCGGCGAAAAAGTGCTTCATGGTGATGGGCGGGTCGGGGCCGCGCGAGTCTATCAGGTGGTCGAATCGCGCCCGGCCGCGACTTGAGCGTTCCTTTCTGTCGCCGCGCCCGAGCGCTGCCGTTACGCTGCCCCGCCATGAATCGTGTGATCGCATTCACGTTGCTGGGCTGCGTCGCGGGCTGCGCGTCGGCGCCCGATCCCGTCGATCCGAAGCTCTCGAGCGAGGTCCAGACCTTCCTCGACGGCTACTCGGCGACTTTCCAAAGGCTGTACACGGCGTCCTACGAAGCCGAGTGGAGCTCGAACACGCACATCGTCGAGGGCGATGACTCGAACGCGAAGCGCACGCGCGCCGCGAACGAGGCGCTGGCCGCGTTCACGGGCAGCGTCGAGAACATCGAAGCCGCGCGGCGCTATCTCGCGCGCGAGGACGAGATCGATCCTCTGCAGCGCCGCCAGCTCCAGACGATCCTCTTCAAGGCCGGCGCCAACCCGCAGACCGTTCCCGAGCTCGTGAGGGAGCAGATCGCGGCGCAGACGGCGCAGACCGAGGCGCTGTACGGGTTCACGTTCACGCTCGACGGCCGCGAAGTGTCGACGAACGATCTCGACGAGAAGCTGCGCACCGAGACGGATTTGACGCAGCGGCAGAAGGTGTGGGAGGCGTCGAAGGAAGTGGGGCCCAAGCTGCGCGACGGGCTCGTGAACCTGCGGCGGCTGCGCAACGAGACGGTGCGCGCGCTCGGCTACCCGGACTTCTTCTCGTACATGACGTCCGAGTACGGCATGACGGCGAACGAGATGGCCACGAAGATCGCGGACATCAACCGCGAGCTCCGACCGCTCTTCCGCGAGCTGCACACGTACATGCGTTACGAGCTCGCGGAGCGCTACGGACAGCCGGTGCCGGACTTGATCCCCGCGCACTGGCTGCCGAATCGCTGGGGGCAGGACTGGGCCGCGCTCGTCGAGGTGCCGGGATACGACCTCGACGAGGCGCTGCGCGAGAAGCCGGCGCCGTGGGTGGTCGAGCAAGCCGAGCGCTTCTACGTCAGCTTGGGCTTCGAGAAGTTGCCCTCGGTGTTCTGGGAAGAGTCATCCCTGTATCCGCTGGCGGCCGACGCGGGCTTCAAGAAGAACAACCACGCCTCGGCGTGGCACATGGACCTCGACCGGAGCGTGCGCTCGTTGATGAGCGTCGAGCCGAACACCGAGTGGTACGAGACGACGCACCACGAGCTCGGCCACGTCTACTACTACCTCGCGTACTCGACACCCAGAGTCCCGATCGTGCTCCGCGACGGCGCGAACCGCGCCTACCACGAAGCGATGGGGTCGCTGATGGGCCTCGCCGCGATGCAGCCGAGGTTCATCCGCTCCGTCGGGTTGCCGATCGGTGACGCGCGCCCCGATCCGATGCAGCTCCTCTTGAAGGAGGCGCTGAACTACGTCGTGTTCATCCCCTGGTCGACGGGCACGATGTTCTTCTTCGAGAAGGAGCTCTACGCCGACGAGCTCCCGCCCGAGCGCTGGAACGCGCGCTGGTGGGAGCTCGCCGCGAAGTACCAGGGCATCGCACCCCCGACTCCGCGCGACGAGCGCTTCTGCGACGCCGCGACGAAGACGCACATCAACGACGATCCCGCGGGGTACTACGACTACGCACTCTCGTACGTGCTGCTCTTCCAGCTCCACGATCACGTCGCGAAGAAGATCCTGCGCGAGGATCCGCACGACACGAACTACTTCGGCCGGCGCGACGTGGGCGAGTTCCTCCAGTCGATCATGGCGCCGGGAGCCTCGGTCGACTGGCGAGAGCTGCTGCGCGAGAAGACCGGCACGGACCTCTCCGCCAAGCCGATGGTGGAGTACTTCGCTCCGCTGCGCGAGTGGCTCGAGAAGGAGAACCAAGGGCGCAAGCACGCGCTCGCGACGTTGTAGCGCGCCCTAACCGGGACTTTGCGCGCGCGGACCGGCCGGCGGCTATGCTGCTCGGCCCCACGCGATGGCGAAGTCCGCGACGATCACGATCCGAGTGCCGACCGTGCTGCGCAGCTACTGCGGCGGAGCACCGGAGCTCACGCTCTCGGCGGTGGACGTGCGCGGCGCGCTCGAGGAGCTCGAGCGCAGCCATCCCGCTCTCTTCGGACGCGTCTGCGACGAGACCGGGAGCGTCCGTCGCCACGTCAACGTGTTCGTCAACAAGGAGCACATGCGCGAGCAAGCGGGGCTCGACACCGTGCTCGCCCCAGGGGACGTGATCACGATCTTGCCCGCCGTGTCCGGAGGTTAAGTCCATGGCAAAGCGCATCGTCGTCAGCATCGGCACCAAGAAGGGTCTGTTCGTCGCCGAGGGCGCGTCGACCCGCAAGAGCTTCAAGCTGCGCGGGCCGTTCGGCTCGGGCGTTTCCGTGTACTCGACGCTGATCGACACGCGCGCCGCGCCGAAGATCTACGCGTCGAGCTGCAACGCGTTCTTCGGGATGAAGATGCTCGTCTCGACCGACCTCGGAGAGAAGTTCAAGGAGACGAAGTCCGCGCCCGCGTTCCCGAAGGACGACGGGCGCGCGCTCGCGAACATCTGGTCGATCGAGCCCGGCGACGACAAGAAGGACCTGTGGTGCGGCGTCGAGCCGGCCGCGCTGTTCCGCAGCGAGGACGGCGGCGACTCGTGGAAGATGGTGAACGGCATCAGCAACCACGATCACGCGCGCAAGTGGCAGCCGGGCAACGGAGGCCTGTGCATGCACACGATCGTGCGGCAGGGCAAGCGCATGCACCTCGGCATCTCGACCGGCGGCCACTACGTGAGCGAGGACGGCGGCAAGACGTTCGAGGCGTCGAACAAGGGCGTCGGCGCGGGCTTCATGCCCGATCCGTATCCCGAGTTCGGTCAGTGCGTGCACAAGATCGTCGCGCCCGACAGCGTGCCGGGCCGCATGTACATGCAGAACCACGGCGGCTGGGCGGATTGGGACGGGCCGGGCGGTCCGCGTCCGGGCATCGGCGTCCTGCGCAGCGACGACCACGGCAAGTCGTGGCGCTCGATCGCGAAGGGATTGCCGAGCGACTTCGGCTTCCCGATCGTCGTGCACCCGCACGATCCCGACGTCGTCTACGTATTGCCGCTCGAGCCGATGACGCGCACGTGTCCCGGCGGAATCCCCGCCGTGTGGCGCAGCGAAAACGGCGGCGATTCGTGGAACAAGCTGACGAAGGGCTTCCCGAAGAAGCAGAGCTACTTCACGGTGCTCCGTGACGCGATGACGATCGACGAGCTGAAGTCGCCCGCGCTCTACTTCGGAACGACGACCGGGCAATTGTGGATGGGCCGCGACGGCGGCGAGGAGTGGGTGCAGCTCTTCGATTCGCTGCCGCCGATCAACGTGGTGAAGGTGGCGACGGTGTGACGGACGGCGTGCGCCGAGGCTAGTTGCGAACCTGCGACTGCAGGAAGACTTCGTCTCGGTGGTACTCGAGGAACCCGCTCTGCCTTGCAGTGAATCGGCCGACATTGAATTCACGATCGATGGCGACGCCCATTCGAATCAGCGATTCTCTGTGCGCAACGGGCGAGACGAGCACGCGGCCGTCGTCGGCAAACGAAATGAACCCCCGGTCGAACAAGTGATCGATCGAGGGCGTCAATAGCAGTCCGTTCTCCGCGTCGAGGCGTTCTGCATGCGTGCAGTCACGCCATGGCTTGCAATGACTGGCGCGCAAGTGCTCGGGTCGGTCTACGCGCGTGATCCGGCAGTGCGCCTCGATTCGCTGCACACGCTCGCGAAAGAGTCCTTGCCCGCGGCGAGCCAAGACCAGTGCTTCGCGTTCCGTGGTTGGTAGCTTCTCGTCGTTCTCGATGTTGCGCCGAAGATGCTCCTCCCAAATCGTGATCTCGGGTGTCGGAACGTCAGCTGACCGATCCATGACCAGCTCGGAGCGGGCCAGCGCGACTGTTTCCGCCCCGAGCAGCTCAGCGAGCGCCAGTGCGAGCGCGCGCGGCAGCTCGGTGAGGTACACACTCTGGACGCCGCGCCCATCGGGTAGAAGCGGTGAATACTTCGCCGGCAACAATGGGCGAAGGTGGTCTATCCATTGGGCCGGCCGGAATTCCGTGGGAGTCTCACTGAAGCTGACATCCACACGCCAACCGATGGCCTCCCAGTTTCGACCAACGCTTCCGAACTCGAGTGGCTTGGGGGACTCGTACGCATAGGAGCGCGCAACGCCGACCGCGCGGATTCGCTGATTGGCAAACGAATAGACGAGATCGCCGGGCGCCACCTCTCGCATGAACTCGTAGAACGGATTGAGAGCGCCATCGGCCTTGCGCTTGGGCGACCACAGGTATCCTCCGCCGACTTCGTGGCGATAGGTCTGGTTCTGGTTCACCCACCAGTAGCGCACGCGATATCTCCCGAGCGGCAGAGTAGCGACTCGACGAGTACTGATACATCGCGTACCTGCCGGACGGCAGCGAGCAGGAGCTCCTCTACTCGCACTACGACTTCGCTTGGCAGGAGTCGTATCTCCTGCCGGATCCGATGTTCTTGCCCGCCGGCACGAAGATCGAATGCATCGGGCACTTCGACAACTCGAGCGACAACCCGAACAACCCCGACTCCAAAGTCGCCGTCGAGTGGGGACCGCAGACGTTCGAAGAGATGTTCATCGGCTACTTTGACACCGTCGTAGCGGCGCAGTGACAGCGGACGCGCGGTCGCCCGAACGCGTTCCGGACACGAACTGGAATGGTGAGCCAGCGATGTTCGTGCGTTTGCTCAGTTCGCCGGATCTCTCACCAGCGCACGCCAGCCGCGGCAAACGACTAGCGGGTCGAGCAGGACGTAGTTTCGATCGTCGACCCCGTGGTCAGTTGCTCGTGCTTCATGGGGGGTGTGACGGTTGGGACTCGTGGTTGCACTCCGCGCGCCACACCGCCCGATTCACATTTCCGCACGTGCGGTTTCGACGTCGAGATCGTCGACCGCCGATCAAGGCGTGTACACGTTCGCGACCATCTTCGTGACGTTTGGGTTCGTGGTCGGCTCGGGCCACACCGCCGACACCGCGCCGGAACCTGCCGCGATCGGAATCGACGTGTTCCACCAGCAGGCGCCGATGATGAAGTCGGTCAAGCGCCCGCGGATCGGTCCGACGGCCGCGTGGGCGGCGAACGTGTTGTTGTCGGTCCAAGTGACCGCCGCAACCGAACCATCGCGCGCGACGGAAGTCACGGGCCAGCTCGCGTCCTGATCGCTCGTCGACAAGACCCTCACGGGGCCCCACGCGCCGACTGCTGGCAGCACTCGTTTCGAAATCGTCCCGTAGTTGCCCGCGTCGAGCGACTGCCACGCCGTGAGGATGTTTCCTAGCTCGTCCATGGCGAGTGCGGGGTAGTAGACCCTGTCGCTCGCCGGCGATACCGGCTGGGGGACCGTCCAAGCGCCGTCGACGGACTTTCGTGCGACCACCATCGAGCTTCCCTCGAGATAACCGACGGCGACGTTTCCGTTCGCATCGATCCCGGGCTTGGGGTTCCATGTCGCGAGCCCGACGCCCGCCGAGATCGACTGCGACGGCCGCCAGCGCGAGCGAGCCGGCGCGGGGCGATACGCTGCGCCGATCGCTGAGGGACCCGCACCGCCGCTCGGTGTTTCCTGCCAGACCGCGAGCGCGGCCCCCGCGTCATTCACGACGAGGTCGGGAAGGTTCGCGCTCATCGCGGGCGAGGACAATACGCTCGACGGCGTCCAAACTCCGGCAGGGAGCCTCGTGGCCGTTCGGATCTCGCCGAGCTGTCCCCAGACGATCGTCACCGCGCCGCTGTGGGCGACGCCGATCTTGCTGTCAAAGATGTAGAGGCCCGAGACGATCACATCCGGAGTCGAGAACGTTCCACCCGCCGGCCGGACGGAGACCACGAGCTTTGGCGGAATGAATTCCTGACCGGGAACGATCCACGAAGCCGCGACGACTCCACTCGAGCCGATCGCAACTTGCGGGAGGAATCCGTCCGCGCCGACGGGAAGGATGGAACTTGCGACGGACCATTCTCCACCGAGATAGCGCTCGGAGAACGCTACGCCCATCGACGGTGATGTCCACACTGCGACGGCGTGCCCCGTCGCGTCACACGCGACGACGGGGACGTCGGGCGGACTCGAAGACACCATGGTTGGCTCGAGGACCCGGACACCGGACCAAGTTCCCACGGAGGATAACTGCGCCGTGGCCGTGAAGGTCAAGGCTGCGACCGAGATGGACGGGAGTACAAGGCGCGCGACGCGCGAGGTGGATCGGTTCATTGGGTAGCTCGTTGGTTCTGAGAAGCTCCCGCTGCCGACGCACGCAGTGGGAACGTCCCAAGATCACTGGAGGGGTGCCATCGGCGACGTGGCCCAGCCACGGCTCCGCGAGAGCGTTGCGCGTGGAAACCGGTCGGGGAATCAGCCGCGAATCCCCGCGTGGCGCGCTGATCTCGAATGGGTACTTCTCGACACGCAGTCATCGTGGGACGGATCCCACGCACCGCCGCTGCTGCGGAATGCGTAGTCGCTTGCCGAAGAGTGCGAAGGAGGAGTCCGTTGTGCGCGCCCGGCACTGGACACTTCACCGAACCGAATTAATGTCCGGGCGATCGCACCAGCAGGTCGCGACTTGGCGTTCCGCCCAAATCGCGTGTGCGCGGCGGCGGCTCAGCTCGCCGCCACGCCTTCGCGCATCGCGCGATCGCCGCGCAGCTTCAAGAGCTTCTGAGAAGCGCTCTTGCCGTACTGCTTGCCGACCATGCGGTAGAGGCGCTTCTTCCAGCGCAACAATCGATTGAGCCGCTCCGCCTTCGCGCGCACGCGGTCGATCGTGGCCTTGTCCATGTGCGTGCCGACGAGGCCCGCGCCCATCACGACCTCGTCCCAGCCGTCGCCCTTGAGCTCGCCGCGCTCGACCGCTTCCGTGTGGTAGCGCGTCAGCGGGTACGTGATGTTCACGTTGGGCACCATCGCGATGCCCAGGCGATGGAAGAAGAGGATCGACTCGAGCGCGGTCTCTTCCGTCTCACCGGGCAGGCCGAGGATCATGTTCGGCGAGATCGTGAGGCCGATGCTCTCGCCGTAATCGCGGTACTTCAGGAACTGATCGAGCGTCAGCTTGCTGATCTCGCCCTGGATCTCGTCGCTGCCGGTCTCGAGGCCGGTGTAGATCTCGACGCACCCGGCGTCGCGCATCAGCTTGAAGAGCTCCAGCTTCATGCCGTTCAATCGAGTTTGGCAGCGCCACTCGATCTTCGTGTGCAGGTTGCGCGCGATCAGGCCTTCGCACACGGCTTTGGTGTGCTTGCGATCGAGCGTGAAGATCTGATCCTGGAACATGATCCGGCGCACGCCGTACTTCTCGACGAGCTCCTGCACCTCGTCGAGCACGTCTTCGGGACGGCGCTTGCTCTGCAAGTCGCCGAACATCTGCTTGTAGCAGTAGCCGCACGGCATCGGGCAGCCGCGCGAGGTCTCGAGCATCGCGAACGGCGTCTCGGGCGCGGCGTTGTCGCGGTAGCGGTCCATCGGCAGGAGGTGCCACGCCGCGGGCGGGAACTCCGCGTACTTGATCGGGTTCTTCTCGTCGGGGTTGTGGACGAACTCGCCGCCCTCGCGCCGCCAGCTCACCGAGTTCACCGAGCCCCAGTTGTTCGCGCTCACCTCGCCGCGCGCGATCGCGGAGAGCGCCGCGAACGACACCGGCTCCGTCTCGCCGCGCAACACCGCGTGCACCATCGGCAGGCGGCGCAGGATGTCAGCCGGGAAGATCGAGCCGTGCGGGCCTTCGAACAGCACGTGCTTGGGCGCGAACGGCTTCGTCGGCGAGCCGTTCTGCGGGGTGCGGGTGCCGAAGAGCTCCGCGAAGAAGTTGTCGACGTACGCGAGGTCGGGGATCGGGAGCTCCCAGGCGTCCGTGCGCTCGGAGCTGTAATAAAGGATGTCGGGGTCGAACTCGCGGATCCTGGCGGCGGTCTCGGCGTCGCTCCAACCCATCACGTGCGCGTCGATGAACTGGATCTCGAACCCGCCCTGCCGCTCGGCCCAGGCCGCCACGATCGCGGTCGAGAGCGGCTGCCAGCGTCGGGTTTTCCGGAACGCGTAGTTCCGTTGGAACACCGGAATGGCCGGGTTGACGATGCTGATCTTCATCGGTGGGCGAAGGCGCGGACCGCCCAGGATACCAGACGAACCATACCTCAGTGGTCCGACGCCGGACGGGCGGTCTCCGCGAGAAGCGCTCGCGCGTCGGCGTGATCCGGCGCCAGCTCGAGCGCGGACTCCAAGGCGGCGCGTGCACGCGGCGGATCGTTGGTCGCAAGATACGCGCGCGCGAGCAGCACGTGCGTGTCCGGGTCGTCGGGGCGCGCCGAGAGCGCCGCCTCGAGCTCGACGATGCCCTCGGCGTACCGCCCACTCGCGCAGAGCATGCCGCCGAGGTTGACCCGCGCTTCGACGAGGCTCGGATCGAGATCGAGAGCCTCACGGAAGCGGTCGATCGCTTCCGCGAACCGGTTCGCGTTCCCGGCCTCGAGCCCCTTCACGAAGGCTTGTCGCGCGCCTTGCATGCGCTCTCTCGCGCGCGCCGACAGCTCGTGCGCCGCGCTTTGCTCGATCCCGGCATCCACCCACAGCCAGCCGACGGGCAGCATCAGCGCCGCGAACGCCACTCCGCTCCGCGTCATCTTGCCGCCGATCCGGAAGCGGTGGCGCTGCAGCGCGACGTCGCGCTCGTAGAAGAGTCGCATCCACTGCACCGCGAGATACGCGAGGATCGCCGACAGTCCCAGCGCGAACAAGAACGGCACCGAGTTCTTGTAGCCGCGGAAGACGAGCATCGCGACGAGGAACAGCGCACCGAGCAGGACCTCCTCGGCGAGCGAGTAGTCCTCCGCGCGCTTCGCCTTCCCGCGGAAGACGAGCGCGACCGCGAAGGCGCCGATCGAGAGCACGCCGGCGAGCGTCCAGTCGATCGTCCCGTCGAACGACATGAAGACGCACAGGCTCGCGGCGATGAAGCCGAAGAGCACAGCGAGCCTCCCCTTATTCACGGAGCTCGTGGAAACGAGCTCCCGGCGGCGCGGCTTCGTCGCGACCGCCGGAGCTCCGAAGCCGACGTACAGCGCGTCCTTCGGACAGACGCTGACGCAGTCGAGGCACTTCATGCACCCCGGATCGACGACGGCGCCGAAGTCGCGCACCTCCTGGTGCACCTTGACGTTCGACGTGCATACCGCCGTGCAATGGCCGCAGCCCTCGCACGCGTCGGTGACGCGGATGCGCACCGGCGCGAGCTGATCGGCGACGCCGAAGATGCCGCCGTACGGGCAGCCGTACGTGCAGAAGCCCTTCGATCCGAGGAAGTACACGATCGCGAACCCGCACACGGCGAACGTCGCGACGGCGACCGGCCAACTCGGGAACGTCGCCCAGAACGACTCCGTCGTCCACCGCACGGCATGGACGCCGAGGTCCTGCCCGTGCATCGCACGCATCAGGAGCGGCGCGAGGAACATGTACGCGAACGCGAGCCACGGGACGGCGCCGAGTAGGCCCAAGTTCACCGCGCGTGGGCGGATGCCGAGCTTCAGGAGCAGCCAGCGCGCTCCGTCTTGGAGCGCGACGACGTGGCACGCCCAGCCGCAGAACCAACGCCCCAGAACGAGCGTGCTCGCGATCATCAGCGCGAAGAACACGAGGCCCGCGTTGACGATGCCGTGCTTCGAGAACTCCATCGCCTCGGACGGCTCGAGCGGCGTCATCGTCGCGCCGGTCTCAGCCCAGTGGACGATGTGGACCGCGATCAGCGCGTGGACTCCCACCAAGACGAGGGCGCGCGGGAGCCCCGCGCGCGATTTCCGGATCTTCGGGCCGTTCTCGAGCTCGGCGGGCGGCTGGGTCGGCCCCGCTCGCTTGTCACTGCAACGCGCGGACATGGATCGCGAAGTCGAGATCCTAACCCCGCTTCAGCGAGATTCCGCTCGCGGATCCGGAGCGGAGTGCGTAGGCGCGCGACCGAACGACTCCAGTCCTTGTGCGCCGTGCGCCGATGGGCCTATGCTGCGTGCCCCGATGACCTCCTCCTCCGCCGACCGTTTCGCGACCTGGCTGTGCCTCCTGGCAACGTTGTTGCTCGGAGCGGCTCCGTCGCGCGGGCTCGTGCTCTGCGTCGGTGCGGATGGTCACATCGCGCTCGAGGCGTCCAGTGCGGACGCCTCCTGCTTCGACTGCCCGGATGCGGGCGCCGTCGACGCGAGCTGCTGCGCGGCTCCGAGCGTCGGGGACGAAGGCTGCAATTGTGTCGACACGCTGCTGCTCGCGAGCGAGAAGCAGCCGCTGCGATCGATCGCCCAGGAGCGCATCGATCGCATTCCGGCGGCGTGCCTCGTCGTGAATCCCGAGATGGACGTCGCTGCGACGTTCTCACGCAGCTTCGAGCTGCGTGCGCGGACGCAGCCCGCGCCCTGCCCTCGCGTTCCGAAGACATTGGTCCTGCGCGTCTAGCGCCACCCCTCGAGGTGTGAGCATTCTGTCGCGCTCTCTGGCGCGATGGGCGCTCGGTGTCGGAAGTCCTGTCGGAGGCCCAATCGGTCTCCTTGCGACGCGAGGATCATGTTCCGTTCATTCCTGGCTATTTCGATTGGCGCTTCTACGCGTCCAATCGACGTCATCGGCGGCTCCATTGCCGCGGTCTTGTTGACTGGGTGCACACTCGCTCCGCATCAAGTGGACGCGGAGCAATCGATCTCTCGCTCCGTGGACGCGGCTGCAGCCGTCGTCTTCCGAGTAGAGGGCGGTCCGATCGATGCGAACGCAGCATCGGACGGCTCGCTCACGACCGTGTCTGCTATTCGCCGGGCCATCGAAACGAGCTCGGAGGTGCAAGCCGCGCTCGCGCGCGTGCGCGCCGCGCAAGCCGAGGCCGACCTGGCATCGCTGCTGCCGAATCCGGTGCTCAGCTTCGTGCTGCGTTTCCCCGAAGGCGGTGGCAAGCCTGACATCGAAGCCGGTCTTGGAGCCGATCTGCTCGCGCTGTTGCAGCGTCCTCGGCGAGCCAGCATCGCCGGACACCGATTGGAGGCCGAGGCGGCACGCTCCCTATCGACGGCGCTCGATGTCGTGGCCGACGTGCAAGCGCGCTACGCCGACGTGCAATCGTTAGAGGAGCTCATCCCGGTCCTCGACAACCGAGTCGAGCTCTTGAGCCGTATTCGCGAGGTCGCTCAGGCACGGCTCGAGCTTGGCGAGGGGAAGCGCCACGACGTCACCGCGCTCGACTCCGAACGCATGGAGCTTTCGGTGGAAGTCGCGCAACGTCGCCGGGATCTCCGCGTCGCGCGCCTCGGGCTCGCGCGCGCGATCGGCGAACCGTCCAGCGCAGCCGACTGGCGACTGGAGGCATGGAGCGCTCCGCCCGAGATCTCGACGAGCGAGTCCGCATGGATCGACGTCGCGCTCGCGGCACGTCCCGAAGTGCTCGCCATCGAGTGGGAGCTGCGGGCGCGAGAGGAGGAGGAAGCCATCGCGCGCGGCCAAGCATTCGGTGGCGCGACGATCGGTCTCGATGCTGAACGCGATGGCGATTGGTCCGTCGGACCGAGTATCTCCACGCCCCTGCCTCTTTTCGACACCGGTCGCGCGCGGGCCGAGCGTGCTCGCGCGCTGACGTCCGAGGAACGCCACCGGCTGACGGAAGCGCAGCGCGGCGTGGTTGAAGACGTGCGCAGCGCGCTCGCGAACTCGATCGGCGCACAAGCGGACCACGAGCGCGTCGTGCGGGATTTGATCCCACTGCAGCAGCAGCGACGAGCGGAGATCGAGGAGGCCTATCGCCAGGGCTTCGTCGACGTCACGGCGCTCCTCTTCGCCGACCAATCCCTTCAACAGACAGAGGCGCGTCGCATCGAACTTGCTCGGAGCGTCTCGCTGGCACAGAGCCGCCTCCAGCGCTCGGTGGGCGGGCCCTTACTCTTCCGCGAGACGGCGACAAGTGACACGGAGAAATCTCAGCCATGAATGAACTGTCATTGGAGCGCGTCGGGGCACGCACTGTCCGAGCTTGGAGCTGCCTCGCAGCGGGACTCTTGCTCGCCCTCGCAACTGTCGCTTGCGGCGGCGCGGCCGGCGAATCCGACCATGCTGGCCACGACCATTCATCGGGCGAGCACGACGACGAGGGTCACGAGGGCGAACACACCGCACCGAAGACGGACGCTCACCACGTCGCGGAGAATCGTCGCGACTGTGAGGACGATGTCGCCCTTCCTGATGGCGCGCTCGAGCGTTACGGCATCGACGTGGCGCCCGTTCGCGCGATCGCACTCACGCCGACGCTGCCCGCGCCAGGTCACCTGGCATTTCCGGAGGGCGCGGTCGCGCGTGTTGGCTCGGCGGTCGCGGGGCGTGTCGTCGAGTTGCGCGTGCGATCAGGAGCGGACGTAGTGGCAGGGGAAGCGGTTCTCGTCGTCGAGAGTCCTGAGCTCGGCGAGGCGCAGAGCGACTACCTCCAGAAGCGCACCGTGGCCGCGACAGCGGCTCCTTCCGTCGAGCTCGCGCGGGGTTCCTTCGAGCGCGCCAAACAGCTCTACGACACGGTCCAAGGGATCGCACTCTCGGATGTACAGCGCCGCGAGGCCGAGCTGCGTCTGCTCGAGCGAGACCGCGAGGTCGCGCGCTCGGCGGAAGCGGCGGCCTTCAACCGGCTGCTGCTCCTCGGAATGAGCGACACGTCCATTCGCGAGCTCGAGCAGACCGGCAAGATCCAGCCGCGTTTCACGATCGTCGCGCCGATCGCGGGTCGCGTGGTCGAAGTCGCGGTGACACTCGGTGAGCTGGTCGATCCCGCGAAGGATCGGCTGCTCGTGATCGGCGACCTCTCCACACTCTGGGCGATCGCCGAGGTCAGCGAGTCGCGTCTGGCCGAGGTAGCTCTGGGCGCGCCCGCCCGAGTGCGGGTGCCTGCGCTGCAGCATTCTGGCTGCGAAGGTCGTGTTGCAGCCGTACCCGTGACCCTCGAGGCCTCGACTCGCACCGCCGAAGTCCGCATCGAGGTTCCGAATCCCGACGGGGCGATGTTGCCCGGGATGTTCATTCAGGTCGAGATCGATTCTTCGCGCGGAGGGGGCGCGCCGGTCCTCGCCGTTCCGGATGGCGCCGTGCTGACGGTCGAGGGCAAACCGTCGGTCTTCATCCCGATCGAACCGGGCGGCAGTGTCTTCTGCAAACACGAGGTGGAGATCGGCGTCGCGGTCGGAGAGCACATCCCTGTGCTCGCCGGCTTGGAGGTGGGCGATCTCGTGGTCGTCGCCGGAGCGTTCCGCCTCAAGGCCGAGCACGGCAAGTCGTCGGCGCAGCACGAGCACTGATGAGCGCGACCGTCACACGCAGCGCTGAGTTCCTGATCCGTGGCATGGACTGCGCGGAAGAGATCGCGACGTTGCGTGCCGAGCTCTCGCCGCTCTCCGGCGTTCGCGGACTCAATTTCGATCTGCTCAACCGCAAGATGACCGTCGACCTCGAAGCGCTTCTCGCGAGCGACGACACGATCGTGACCGCGGTCGCACGGACGGGGATGACAGCTGAGCCGTGGGCGGAGCGCGCCACGGAACAGAGCTCGACGGACGACGGTCGCCGCAAGCGAGCCACGCTCACGACGGCGAGTGGCGTCTTGCTCGCACTCGGCTTCGCAATCCATGCGATCACGGTCGGGCCGCGTGCTGCCCTCGGTGACGAGGAGGGTGCGAGCGTGCCGCTCGCGGCGCGCGCGGCGTATCTCGGGGCCGCAGTGCTCGGCGCATGGTTCGTCGCACCGAAAGCCTGGCACGCGCTGCGGCGTATTCGGCCCGACATGAACCTCCTGATGTGCGTCGCGGTGCTGGGCGCGATCGGGATCGGCGAGTGGCTCGAAGCAGCGACGGTGGCCTTCTTGTTCGCCGTTTCTCTTTCGCTCGAGGCCTGGAGCATCGGACGCGCGCGCAAAGCGATCGCGGCGTTGATGGCGCTCAGCCCAACCAAGGCTCGCGTGATCGGTCCGGGCAACAATGAAGAACTCGTCGACGCCGCTGCCGTTCCCGTCGGCGCGATCGTCCTCGTCAAGCCGGGGGAGAAGTTTCCGCTCGACGGGCGGATCGTGCGCGGACGGACGACGGTCAATCAAGCTCCGATCACCGGCGAGTCGGTGCCCGTGTCGAAGGAACCGGGCAGCGAGGTCTTCGCCGGTACGGTCAACGAAGAGGGGGCGGTCGAGTTCACGACCGTGAAGCCCTTCGCCGACAGCACGCTGTCGCAGATCGCGAAGATGGTCGGTGAAGCGCACGCGCGGCGTTCGCCGAGCGAGCAGTGGGTCGAGCGCTTCGCGCGCATCTACACGCCGACGGTGATGCTCGGGGCGATTCTGCTCGCGGTCGTTCCGCCGCTCTTAGGTGGTTCGTGGCAGCGCTGGTTCTATGAGGCGCTCGTCCTGCTCGTGATCGCCTGCCCGTGTGCGCTCGTGATCTCGACGCCGGTGAGCATCGTCGCTGCGCTCGTCGCCGCGGCGCGGCAAGGCGTACTCGTCAAGGGTGGCGTGCACATGGAGACGCCGGCGCGACTCGAGGCCATCGCGCTCGACAAGACCGGCACACTGACCGAAGGCCGCCCGCGCGTCGGTTCGGTGGTCCCACGCGCGGGTCACACGCAGGCCGAGCTGCTAGCGATCGCCGCCGCGGTCGAATCGCGCTCGGTGCATCCACTCGCGCGGGCGATCGTCGATTACGCCGCGGAGCAAGGCATTCGTCCGGCTCCCGCGACCGACTTCCAGTTGCTCTCCGGCGAGGGAGCGCACGCGAAAGTCGACGGCGTGGAGCACTGGCTCGGCTCGCATCGCTACCTCGAGGAGCGCGGTCAGGAGAGCGAGGAGATTCACCGCGAACTCGAAGCGCTCTCAGCCTCCGGCTCGACCGTCGTCGTCGTGGGGCGCGCCGATCACGTGTGCGGCTACATCGCGCTCTCGGATCGGCTGCGGCCAGGAACGCGGGAGACCCTCGACGATCTGCGCCGGACGGGCATCGGACGCATCGTCATGCTCACCGGCGACAACCGCCGCACCGGCGAAGCGATCGGCCGCGAC
>CAZQHA010000047.1:0-15171 GCA_964592795.1 uncultured Planctomycetaceae bacterium
CGCCGTCCACCGTCTGCTGGCGGAACCACGCGAGAGCGACCCCGTCGAGCTTCAGCGTGCCCTGGTGGAGCTCGTTGAACACGTCCTCGGCTGCCGATTTCGCGAACGTCTTGCCGACGATCGTCGGCAGCATCAAGGCGAAGACGATCAGCGCGCCGACGGCGAATGCGGTGCAGCCCAGCGCGCTCTTGAACAAGAAGGAAAAGATGCCGCGGCGCTTCTTCGGCGGCGGCGGCGCGCTCGGTGTGGAGGGAGGCGAATCCACGTTCATGAGAGGATCGTCGCCATTAAAGGGCTCAGTTCAAGGCGCATGAGCCCTTAGTCGCCGTCCCGGGACTCAGAGCGTGCTGTGCATCGAATGCCCTTCGAGCTCACGCACGTAGCGCATCACGAACGCGAAGAGCCGCGCTTGATCGCAGGTGCTGTCCTGCGCCAGGAGCTCGAAGACGTGCGGCGCGGAACCCTGTTGGATCCGCAGCGCCTCCTCGAGATCGTTTTCGGTGCAGTAGCCCTCGCGCACCGCGAGCTCGCCGATGGGCACGCTCGGATCGGCGTCCTGGAGCTGGAGCAGGTTCAGGAGCTGGCGCATGGTCAGGTGCCCGCGCTGCCGGAGCACCTTGCCGAGGGGCGTCCATTCCGCATTCAGACGCTGCTTGACGACCTCGACGCGCCCGTGAGCGATCACGCCCTCGGCGACGAGCTGATCCAAGAGCTCCGACATCAACGGCGGGAACGAGGTCATGGGCGAGATCGGCCTGTAATCGGAGGAACGACACGCGCTCCGCATTCCGCCGGAGTTTTTCCCAGGGATTCGCCAAGCGTTCTCCCTGGAATCACTTAGGAGCCGAGATCCGCGCTCAATTCCAGCTGACGTCCGGCGGCAGATCCTCGAGTCCGGCGGCGTGACGTCCGAGCGAGCGGATGACCTTGCGCCAGACGACCTCGGGATCGGTCTCGAACACCCACGCTCGATCGAGCGGCGCCGGGATCCAGGACCCGGTCACCAGCTCGGCCTCGAGCTGCCCCGCGCCCCAGCCGGAGTAGCCGAGGATCATCCGCACGCGCTGGTCGGCTTCCTGCCCGTGCTCCGACACGTATCGCGCGAGCGCGTCGAGCTCGCCGCCGAGCCACAGCCCCCGCCCCAGATCGAGTCCTCCCGGGATCGATTCGGGAATGCAGTGCAGGAACTGCAGCGTGTTCAGGCCAACCGGCCCGCCCGCGAACACGCGGACCTTCTCGTTCGAGAGGATCGGGTGCTCGGGCAGGAGCACGTCGACCGTCAGCATCGCCGGACGGTTGATCACGAGGCCGTACGCGCCTTCGCTCGTGTGCTGGCACATCAAGACGACCGCGTGCATGAAGTTCGGGTCGCGCAGGTCGGGCGCGGCCGCGATCAAGGTGCCGGGCTCGGTCGAGAGATCCATGCGGCACGTCACTATCGCTCGAAACCCGAGCAAACGACGACCGGTTGCGGCGGATACTTCGTAAAGCGCGGGTCGGTGCGAGCCAGCAGGCACATGTAGAAGGTGGAGCCCCGCTCGGAGCGGACCGTCTTTACATGGGCGCACTCCGGGCAGAGTGAACGGGGCGGGTCGCGCGGGGGCTGGCGCACCTCGCGGCGCTCGCCCGGGGCGTTCACGCGGGAGGCTCCGTCCGCTCGAGGCGGATCACGCACTCGACGTGCGGCGTGTGCGGGCACATGTCGACCGGACGGACTCGTGCGACGTCGTAGCCGTACGGCGCGAGCGCGGCGCAGTCCGCCGCCGCCGTCCTCGGATTGCAGGACACGTAGACGATGCGCCGGGCACGCAGCGCCGCGATCGCGGGGACGACGCGCGGGTGGAGCCCCGCCCGCGGAGGGTCGACGACGACGACGTCGGGGCGCGGGCCGATGGACTCCACCGGTGCGGCGAGCGCCTCGAGCACGTCGCCGGCGCGGAACTGGGCGTGCTCGATCCCGTTCCGCTCCGCCGTCACGCGCGCGTCGGCGACCGCGTCGGCCACCTGCTCGAAGCCGAGCACCGAGATCGCGTGCGGCGCCAGCACCAGCGCGATCGCTCCCGCGCCGCAGTAGAGGTCGTAGACGACTTCGGAGCCGGAGAGCCGCGCTTCCTCGCGGATCATCCCGAAGAGCACCTCGGCTTGCGCCGTGTTCGTCTGGAAGAACGAGTCGGCGGAGAGCGTGAACTCGACGCCGCACACGCGCTCGCGGATCACGCCGGGGCCGTGGAGCACGCGCACCGACTCGCCGCGCGCGATCGACGCGTTCCGCGTGTTGACGCTGTGCACGAACGTCGTGATCTCGGGATGGCGCGCGACGACCGCGCCCACGAAATCGTCGAGAGCGCCCGACGACTCGCCCGGATCCGAAGTCACGAGGTGCACGAGGATCTCGCCGCTGGCGCGCGCGGAACGCAGGACGAGGTGGCGCAGGAGCCCGGTGTGCGTGTCGACGTCCCACGGCGAGAGCCGCGCCGCGCGCGCGAGCTCGCGCACGCTGGCCAGGATCGCGTCGCAGCGCGCGTCCTGGATCGCGCACGAGCGCACGTCGACCACCTTGCGGTAGAAGCGCGCCGCGTGGAGCCCGAGCGCGAAGCCGGCTTCCGCGCCTTGCGGCTCGGCGTGGTCGACGTAGCGCCGGCACGAGAACGTGAACTCCATCTTGTTGCGGTAGCGCCACAGCTCCGCGGCGCCGACCACGGGCTCGACGGCGACGTCCCGCAACCCGCGCGCGGCGAACGCGGACGCGACGAGCTTGTGCAGCCCCGCGAGCTGCGCCTCGTAGCGCAGGTCCTGCAGCGAGCACCCGCCGCACGTGCCGAAGTGCTCGCAACGGGGAGCGATCGCGTGCGGGCTCGGCTCGAGGCATTCGAGCGCGTACGCCTCGGCGCGATCGCCCTTGCGCCGCAGGATGCGCGCGCGGACGAGCTCGCCGGTCCGCCCGCGACGCACGTTCACGTCGACGCTGCCGACCTTGGCGCGCGCTCGGCCGCGCTCGTCGAAGCGCTCGACGCGCAGCGTGAGCTCGTCGCCCGCGCGCGGCTTGCGAGCGAGCTGAGGCAGCGCGCGCTCGCCGGTCATTCGAGCGCGCCTTCCGCGTACCGAGCGCGGGCGTGGGGCCAGATGTCGGCCCCCGCTTCGGGGTGCGGGTCGTAGGCTCCGTCGTTCGCGGGCAGCGGGACCTGCGCGGCGACGAGCGCCGTGTACGTGCCGAGGCACACGACGTTCGCGAGGTTCAAGCTGCGGACGCCAGGCCGGATCGGAACGTACACGCGCCGATCGGGGTGGCGGTCGAGCAGCTCTTGAGGCAGGCCGCGCGTCTCGCCGCCGTACACCAGCACGTCGTCCGGCGCGAAGCGCGTCTCGAACAGCGAACGCCCGCCGCGGGCGGTGAAGAGGTGCAGGCGCTCGCCGATCGGACGCGCGCTTTCGCGCTCGAGGGAGCGCACGAGGTCGCTCCACGAGCGATGCACGACGAGGTCGACCATCGGCCAGTAGTCGAGCCCGGCGCGCTTCAGGTAGCGGTCCTCGAGCGAGAAGCCGAGCGGCTCGACGAGATGCAGCCGCAGTCCCAGCGCCGCCGAGAGGCGCGCGGCGCAGCCGGTGTTGTGCGGGATCTCGGGCAGGGCCAGGACGATCTCCATCGGCGAGAGAGTAACCGACCTTCGTGCTAGAGTGCGCGCCGCATGCCCGCACGCGAGATCAAGCTCGAAACCGCCGCTTTCCTGGACTCACCGCAAGCACAGGCGCTCGCGAACGTGCCGCGCGAAACCGCGCGCGCGATCGTCGACCGCTTCCTCGCGTGCGCGTACGACGAGGTCGGCAAGGCGCCGCGGTTCCTCGACGGCGACGACATGCACGCGATCGTCGGCCACCTCCTGCCGGCGCGCTTCGGCCGGAAGGATCCGCTCGCGGCGCACGCCGTCGCGGTGCTCGAGGCCTACCTCGCGTTCCTCGGCGAGAACGCGGTCGTCTCCCAGTTCTTCGAGATGCAGCACGCGCTGGTCTCGACCGCGCCCGAGTTCGAGGAGGCCGTCCGCACCGGCGCGGCCGTCCATCACCATGGACCGCGGGAGAAGGCGAAGCCGTTCATCCACCAGGCCGCCAAGGTCGGACGCAACGACCCGTGCCCGTGCGGGAGCCAGAAGAAGTTCAAGCAGTGCTGTGCCCGGCTGGGCTCCTGAGCCGGAACCAAATGCCTCCTTTGGCCGTCGAAGGTCCCGCCCTGGGGCTCGCCGGCAGGCGAATCCGAGGCACAATGTAAGGAAGCGCTCCGCAAGGCCCGACCCCCAGAATGCACTTCATGCCCACCCTCCCGCGCGTCTCGCTCTGCCGTCTCGCCGCCACGCTCGTCTTGCCCCCCGCACTCGCCCACGACGGCGATCCGAAGCTGCTCGACCGCAAGCCGGGCATCCCCGGTCCCGGTTGGCGCAACGCGCAGAGAAAAGGACCCGGCGGTCAGATGAACGGCACGACGGCGTACTTCCCCGCCCGCGGCGTCCAGCTTCTCGCGTGGATGTCGCTGACCGACCTCGGCGTGCCGCTGTCGGGCAACGGCAACAGCTGCTTCGGGTACACGTCCCCGAGCGGTCGCGAGTACGCGATCGTCGGCCTCTCGACCGGCACGGCGTTCATCGAGATCACGCAGCCGTCGAACCCGGTCGTGGTCGAGCACATTCCCGGTCCGAGCAGCCTGTGGCGCGACATGAAGGTGTTCGGCTCGCACTGCTACGCGATCAGCGAAGGCGGCAGCGGCATCCAGGTCATGAGCATGAGCGCGATCGACAGCGGCATCGTCACGCTCGTCAACACGATCAACGACGACGGGACGAGCGCGACGCACACGCTCGCGCTCAACACCGACTCGGGCTACCTGTACCGATCGGGCGGCGGCAGCAACGGCCTGCGCTTCTACAACCTGAACAACAATCCGGCGAGCCCGCAGCGCGTCGGCCAGTGGACCGAGCGCTACGTGCACGAGCCGCTCGTCGTCAGCTACACGAGCGGTCCCGCCGCGGGCCGCGAGATCGCGTACTGCTGCGGCGGCTTCAACGGCGGGTTCAGCTCGACGGGCCTCTACGTCGTCGACGTCACGAACAAGGCCAGCCCGTTCATCATCAGCTACGTGCCCTACTCGGACTCGCGCTACGCGCACCAGGCGTGGCTCTCGCCGGACCGCCAGTGGCTGTACTTGAACGACGAGCTCGACGAGCAGGAGGACGCCGACATCCCTTCGATGACGACGCGCGTCTTCAACGCGAGCAACCCGCTCGCGGTGACGTACTCCGGCCGCTTCACGAACGGCATCGGCACGGTCGACCACAACCTCTACACGAAGGGCAACCTGATCTACGAGTCGAACTACACGAGCGGCTTGCGCATCTTCGATGCGACCGTGCCCACGGCGCCGGTCGAGATCGGCTACTTCGACACGCGACCGGAGGACAACGGCGAGACGTTCAACTCGCTGTGGAACAACTACCCGTACTTCCCCAGCGGCGTCGTGATCGGCAGCGACATGGAGCGCGGGTTCTTCGCCTGGTGGGTCGGCGCCGCGCCGGTGTCGATCACGTTCGACAGCGGCACGCCGGAAGTGGTGAGCCCCGGCGGCGCGCTCCTCGCCGTCGACGTCAACGAGACGACGCCAGGCACGTTCCAGACCGGGACGGCGCAGATCCACGTCGACACGGGCTCGGGCTTCGTCGCCTACCCGCTCGTCGTCGACAACGCGTTGAGCGATTACCGCGCGCCGTTCCCGCAGTCGGACTGCGGCGCCGTCGTCTCCTACTACTTCACGTTCGAGACCACCAACGGCGTGCTGTGGAGCGATCCCCCGGCCGCGCCGGACGTCGTGCACACGGTCGTGTCGTCCGTCCATCCGACGACGCTCTTCCAGGACGACTTCGAGAACAACCTGGGTTGGTCCGGCTCGTCGGCGGGCGACACCGCGACCGCCGGCGCGTGGACGCGCGTCGATCCGGTCGGGACGGCGGCACAGCCGGAGAACGACCACGGAACCGGCACGCGCTGCTTCGTCACGGGACAAGGCGTCGCGAACGGCGCGCTCGGCTCGGCGGACGTCGACGGAGGGATCACGACCCTGACATCGCCCGTGCTCGATCTGTCGGGAGCGACGGCGCCGGTCGTCAGCTACTGGCGCTGGTACTCGAACGACCAGGGCGCGAACGGCATGGCGGACACGTTCCGCGTGCAGGTGTCGAACAACGGCGGCGGCTCGTGGGTCAACGTCGAGACGATCGGGCCCTCGGGACCGCACACGAGCGGCGGTTGGATCCAGCACCGGTTCTCGGTCGGCGCGTACGTCGCGCCGACGGCGAACGTGCGCGTGCGCTTCATCGCCGACGACGCGGGGACCGGTCACATCGTCGAAGCCGCGATCGACGACTTCGAGGTCACCGACAACGAGTGCCTGGGCGCATCGAGCTTCTGCTTCGGCGACGGCACCGGAATCGACTGCCCGTGCGGCAATTTCGGCGCGCCGGGATCGGGCTGCGCGCACTCGTTCGGTGGGTCGGGCAATCTCTCGTCGACGGGCACGCCGAGCCTCCTCGCCGACACGCTCGTGCTCAACGGAACGAGCATGCCGTCGGGCACGCTGACCGTGTTCTTCCAGGGCACGGAGCCGGAGAGCTTCGGCATGGGAGCGCAAGCGGCGGACGGCATCCGTTGCACGTCGGGGCAGATCCTGCGCCTGGGCACGAAGACGACGATCCTCGGCGGATCCGCGAACTATCCGGAGCCGGGCAACTTCTCGGTGTCGGTGAAGGGCTTGGTCACCCAGCCCGGATCGCGCTACTACCAGGTCTGGTTCCGCAACTCGAACCCGAACTTCTGCACGCCCGCGACGACGAACTACACCAATGGTCGCATCGTCGTGTGGGGACCGTAGCGTTCGGTCCCCGCTTCCGAATTCGGAACACACGAGCTGGCCGCGGAGCATTCTCCGCGGCCAGCTGCGTCTTCTGGACGTCTGAACCGTCCCGCGGCCGGCGGCCGTACAATCGACAGCGGGTTGGGAGGCCCTGCGCCATGTTGCCGATGCAATCGATGGTTCGCGTGATCTTCCTCGCGTCGATTCTGACGACGACCGCCGCTGCACAGACCGTCTACATCGACTTCGAGCCCGGCCCAATCCAATTGCCCAATGGGCCGCCCAGCTCCTCCTACGGCGGCGCCGCCGGGGTGGCCGGCGTTTGGAACGCGAAGCAGATGTCACTCACGCCCACGCCGCTCGTGGACATACATGGTCAGCCGACTCAACTCACGTTCACGGCGAGCGGATGCGGCGCTGATGGTTGCTGCGGCGTCTGGTGCTGCCTCGGCGTCGATACGGACGCCACGAAGCTCATGGGCGACTACTACCTCTGCGACTGCTTCCAGTCGCTGACGAGCGTGACGATCAGCGGCGTCGAGCCTGGCACGTATCGGCTGTACCTCTACGGCGGCGGCTATTCGGCCAACCTCCAAGGTTCGGTCGGGTGAGCCCATCGGGCATCGTTTCCGGCGGCGTTGGGATCGAATTGCCGTCGACGTACGGACTGTCGCCTGCGTCCAACATCGCCAGCAAGATCCTGCATGTAACCTCGAGCAATTCGACGATCGCGATGGGGTTCCACGGTCCGAACGAAGGTGCAGGCATCAGCGGAATGCAGCTCGTCCGGCTGGGAGAGCAGCCGACTCCTGCGTTCTGCGCGGGTGACGATTCGGGTCAGGCTTGTCCGTGTGGCAACACGGGCGCGCCCGGTCACGGTTGCGAGAGCTCGTACGTCGGAAGCGGCGCGTTGCTCTATGCGGGTGGAGTCGCGAGCGTCGCCTCGGATTCGCTCTTCCTGACGACGGGCATGATGACGGGCAACGTGTGCTTCGTCCTCCAAGGTACTGCGCCGACGGAAGCGCCGATCGCAGACGGCTTGAACTGTCTGGGGGGCAGCTTGCTGCGCATCGGAACGATTTCGGTCAACAATGGCTTCGCGACCTACCCGTTCGGCTCATCGCTACCCATCTCGATCAAGGGAGCGATTCCGCCGGCGGGCGGCACGCGCTACTACCAGACCACGTACCGGAACGCGGCGGATTGGTTCTGCCCGCCAGGCACTACGAATCGATCCAACGGCATCACGATCCAGTGGGTGCCCTGACATGGGTGGACGCTGCGCCGCATCACTGCGGACTCAGGTGTAGCCGTACACTCGAACGCGGGGTGATCGCCACGCGCATGTCGGGGCTCGTCCGCTTGTGGAGACCGTCTCGATTATCAACGGCGGGATGGGTTGCCTCGGCGGCACGCTGCTGCGCATCGGCACGAAGACGGTCGCGGGGACGAGCGCGATGAATCCATCGGGCAGCGACCTGCCGATCTCGATCAAGGGCGCGATCCCGCCGAGTGGCGGGACGCGTCATGACCAGGTGAGCTGCCGAACCGCGGCGAACTTCTGCACGCCCGAGACGACGAACCGCACGAGCGGAGTCACGATCGTCTCGGCTCCTTGACGATCGATTCGTCCACAAGCGCGGCGCCGTGGCCCTCTTGGGACATGGCGCCGCGCGCGTTCGGCATGGAATCGCGGAAGTTCGGCATAGGATCTCTCGGTGGCGGCATCTGGATGCCCGAGCCATGCACAGCGAGCCGCTTCCGACCGCCGACCTCCTGACCAGCCACGTCCAGTGGATCCGTTCGCTGGCGCGACATCTGGTCGCGGACGCGGTCCAGGCCGACGACTTGGCTCAGGACACGTGCGTCGTCGCGTTGTCGCACGCGCCGCGCGAACCGAAGAGCCTCCGCGCTTGGCTCGCGAGCGTGATGCGCAACCTCGCGCGCCAGCGCGGCCGCACCGACGGCCGACGGCAAGCGCGGGAGACGATCGCCGCGCGTCCTGAGGCGAGCGAATCGACCGAGGCGGCCGTCGAGCGCGTCGCGCTGCAGCGCGAGATCGTCGAGGCCGTCCTCGAGCTCGGCGAGCCGTACCGCGAAGCGATCCTGTTGCGATTCTTCGAAGAGCTGCCTCCGCGGGAGATCGCGCGGCGGCTCGACGCACCGGTCGCGACGGTGCACAGCCGCATCGCGCGCGGCCTGGGCGAGCTTCGTCGGAAGCTCGACCATTCCCACGGCGAGCGCCGTTCGTGGCTCATGCTCCTCCTTCCATTCGTCGACGCGCCGCGCGCCGCGGCGCCCACCTTGGGAACCTGGATCGTGAACGCCAAAGCCACACTCGCCATCGTCTCGATCGTCGCGATCGCCACCGTCGCCGCCGTCGTCTCGTTCTCGAACGACGCCGCGCATCCCAGCGCGGTTGCGGCCGCTCCCGACGCGCCGCTCGCGCTCACGTCGGAGGAGGCTCCTCTCTCGACGAATCTCTCGGAGGCGCGGACGCGCGCCGTGCCGAGCGAGCGCGTCGAGCTCGCGGCGACGACACCGAAGCCCGCGGAGGCCGCGAGCTCGGCATCGAGCGAGGCCGCGCCGGTGCGCGTCGTCCGCGGCCGCGTGCTCGACGCCGAAGGCGTCCCCCTCTCGGGCGTCGACCTCGAGTCGCACGACACGACGCCGGTCGAGCGCGCGCGATCCGGCGCGGGAGGATGGTTCGAGCTTTCGACGCACGCGAACGCGTTCGAGCTGAAGTCCGTGTCGCCGGCGTGGACGAACGTCCGCAACGGCAGCTACGTCGCGAGCTCGCGGATCGATCCGCTGGTGATCGTCGCGCCCGCGATCGAGATCGGCGGACTCGTGCTCGATCCCGCGCGCGTGCCGGTTTCGCGGGCGCGCGTCACGCTCTCGCTGCCGCGGGGATTCGAGACACGGTTCACCGAGAACCTCGAAGCGACGCACATCCTCGGTTGGAACACGCTCACCGACGACGAGGGGCGTTTCGCGCTGCCGCGCGTCCCGAGGATCGCCGGCGCGAGCGTGACCGTCGTCTCCGACGGATACCAGATGCAGTCGCAGCCCGAGCCGGAAGCCTCGGACTCGGACATGCTCTTCGTGCTCGCCCGTCCCACGGCGCCGATGGCGGGATCACTGCGCGGGCGCGTCCTCGACGAAGCCGGCGCGCCGGTCGCGGACGCGCGCGTGGGACTGGGACTGACGTCGACGATCAGCGGCGCGAACGGCGAGTTCGCGATCCCGCTCGCGCGGGCGATCACGGCGGACCGATTGACGGCGGTGAAGCTCGGCTTCCGCCCCGCGAGCCTCGAACGACCGCAGGAGCCGACGGAGCAGAGCCACGGTTGGCCGGATTTCGTCGAGCTGCGGCTCGGCGGTCCTGCGCTCTCGATCACCGGGCGCGTCGTCGACTCGCACGGCAAGCCGCGACCCAAGATCCGCGTGTGGCTCGCCGATCCGACGTCGTTCGGCATCATCGGCCGCGTTCCCGTTCAGCTCGAGAACTTGATGGCCGGAGCGCCGGTGCTGCCGGAGATCGTCGCGACCGAGCCGCCGCCGGACGCGCAGGACGGTGACAACTTCAACGACAGCTTCCGCAGCGTCGGACCGTCGACCGCGTACTGGAGCTTCGTGATGACCGACGCGGAGGGGCGGTTCGAAATCGAAGGCCTGGACGACCGCAAGTATCAGCTGCGGATGATGGACGACGCGACGCTGGACGTCTTCACGAGCGATCCGATCGCCGCCGGCGTTCGCGACGCGAAGATCGAGATGCCGGACGCCCCGGTGTATCCGCTCGTCGCCGGCCGAGTCGTCGGCCCGCGCGGCAAGCCGCTCGCGGGAGTGCAGATCACGCTGAAGCGCCAGGCGTTCGGCACGCGCACGCGCGTGTTCGGCGGCACCGCGCAGTACGGGATGATCCAGCGTCGCGAGGACACGACGACCGACTCCGAAGGTCGGTTCCAATTCAAGGACGTGCCGCGCGCGGGCGTCTCGCTCGACCTGCGCGCCGACGGCATCGTGCCCCAGGACTTCGCGCTCGAAGGCGTCGCGGCGCCCGAGAACCTCGAGATCGCGGTGAACGCGCGTTGCCGGCTCGAAGTCCGTCTCAAGCCGCCGATCGCGCGCGCCGACCGCATGGCGCTGCGCGACGGCGACGGGCGCGGCCTCGACGTGTTGCTGATCACGCAGAACAGCGTGAACGCCTACACGGACGTCGGGCTCGTCGAAGGACGCTCGGGCGTCGTCTCGGTGAGCTCCGCCGCGCGCACGCTCGTGCTGCTCGACGGCGAGAAGGTCGTGGAATCGCACGCGATCGATCTGGCGGAAGACGAGATCAACGTGATCGAGCCGTAGGAGCGCGATTCAAGTCCGCCTCCCGCCGTGGGCGATGCGTATCGCCGGAGGTACGCAACATGACGCGCTCGTTCTGGCTCGGCCTGGGATTCCTGTGGCTCACAGGCTGCGTTCACCAACACCACATGTCACACCCGGTCGGGATGCCTCCCGGGCAGGCGAAGAAGGTTGCGCACGTGCACGCGGAGGGCTGCGGACACGTCTACCTCGACGGAGTGTGGATCAGCGTCTCGACGGGGACGAGCGGACACTCGCACGACAAGGGCCGCAAGCACTGACCCTCTGCGCTCCGGTTGGCCTTCCACCGAGCGGTTGAGAAACCGCGCGGGCCCCGTACGCTCTGCGGCCCATGTCCGGCGGACTCTTGATCGCGCTCCTGTGCTTCATCTGGGGCAGCACGTGGATCGTGATCAAGTGGGGACTCGCCGACATGCCCCCGTTCACGTCGGCCGGCGTGCGGTTCGTGCTCGCGGCGCTGATCATGACCGCGACGACGCGCTGGCTGAGCGGCCGGGAGGGCGGCACGCGCCCGCCGCGCTGGCTCGCGATCGTGCTCGGCGTCACCAGCTTCGGGATCTCGTACTCGGTCGTGTACTGGAGCGAGACGCGCTTGCCGTCGGGGATCGTCAGCGTCTTGTGGTCGGTGTTCCCGATGCTGATGGCCGTGAGCGGGCACTTCTTCCTGCGCGGGGAATCGCTGCGGCCGCTCCAGTGGCTCGGCTTCGTCGTCGGGTTCATCGGCGTCTCGCTGCTCTTCATCACCGACGTGAAGAGCTTCGGCGTCGGCGCGATCCCGGCCGCGCTCGTCTTGCTCCTGAGCCCGCTCGTGTCGACGGTCGGCACGACGCTCGTCAAGCGCTTCGGCAGCGGCGTGAGCTCGCTCGCGCTGAACCGCGACGCGATGTGGGTCGGAGCGTCGATCCTGTGCGCCGCCGCGCTCGCGACCGAGCGCGACGCGACCGTGCGCTGGACCGTTCCCGCGATCCTCGGGATCCTCTACCTCGCGATCGTCGGGACCGCGGTCGCGTTCGGGCTCTACTTCTGGCTGCTGCGACACCGGCCGGCGAACCACTTGAGCTTGATCTCGTACGTCACTCCGGCGGTCGCGCTGTTCCTCGGCGCGGCGTTCGGCGAGACCCCGATCACGCGGTACACGGTCGCGGGGAGCCTGCTCATCCTGGTCGGCATCGCGCTCGTCATGCGCAAGCCCGCGCGCACTTCCGCCGCGCACGTGCGCGGCGCCGTCGAGCTAGACTCCAAGGAAGCATGAACACGGTCGGCGTGTGCTCCTGGTCGCTCCGCGCCGGCTCGCCGGCCGAGCTGGCGATGCTCGTCACTCGAGTCGGTGCGCGCGCCGTGCAGCTCGCGTTGGATCCGCTGCGCACGCGCGCGTGGGACGAAAAGCAGACGGTCGATGCGCTGGCGAAGGTCGGCATCGAGATCCGCTCGGGAATGATGGGCATGGAGGGCGAGGACTACAGCACGCTCGAATCGATTCGCGCGACCGGCGGCGTGCGGCCGGCGGAGCACTGGACCGCGAATCGCGAGGCGGCGGCGCGCAACGCCGAGCTCGCGCGGCGCCTCGGCATCTCGCTCGTCAGCTTCCACGCCGGATTCCTCCCGCACGAGCGCACGGACCGCGAGCGTGCCGCGCTCGTCGAGCGGCTGCGACAGATCGTCGACCTCTTCGCCGCCCAGGGCGTGTCGACGGCGTTCGAGACCGGACAGGAGACGGCGGTGACGCTGCTCGAGCTGCTCGCCGACCTCGACCGCCCGAGCGCGGGCGTCAACTTCGATCCCGCGAACATGATCCTGTACGGCATGGGCGATCCGGTGGCGGCGCTGCGGCTCCTCGCCCCGCGCGTGCGGCAGATCCACGTGAAGGACGCGCGCAAGACGCGCGTCGCCGGCACGTGGGGCGACGAAGTCCCCGTCGGCGAGGGCGAGGTCGACTGGCGCGCGTTCTTCGACGTCGTGCGCCGCGCGAAGCTCGACTGCGACCTGATGATCGAGCGCGAAGCCGGCGAGGAGCGCGTGCGCGACATCCGATCGGCGCGCGAGCGCGTCGAAGCGTGGCTGGGCGGCGCGCGGAGCCACCGCGCGTGACGAGCGCCTCCCCCATCGGCGTCGGCGTGATCGGCCTCGGCGTGATGGGCCGCACGCACATCATGGCGTACCGCGAGGCGGCGTCGGCCGGCTTCGACAACCGCTTGGTCGCCGTCTGCGATCGGAATGCGAACCGGCGCTCGGGCTTCGTCGACTCCGCCGGCAACATCGGGCGCCTGGGCCCGCGCAAGAGACTCTTCGATCCGAGGAGGGTCCGCGCGTACGAGACACCGGAAGACCTGATCGCCGATCGCGACGTCGGGCTCGTGAGCATCTGCACGCACACCGACTCGCACGTCGACTTCGCGCTCCTCGCGCTCGCCGCCGGCAAGCACGTGATCGTCGAGAAGCCGATCGCGCTGCGCGCGAGCGAGGCGCAGCGGCTCGCCGCGGCCGCGGAGAAGGCGCCCACGCTGTGCATGCCCGCGATGTGCATGCGCTTCTGGCCGGGATGGGATTGGCTGCGCGCGCAGATCGTGTCGGGCGCGTTCGGATCGGTGAAGAGCGCGGTCTTCCGGCGGCTCGGCGCGCACCCGGGGTGGGCGCGACACTTCTACGGCGACTTCGATCGATGCGGAGGCGCGCTGTTCGATCTGCACGTGCACGACGCGGACTTCGTGCGCTGGTGCTTCGGCGCGCCGCAGTCGGTCGCGGCGACCGGCTCGCTGGAGCACGCGACGACGAGCTACCGATTCGCGAGCGGCCCCGCACACGTCGTCGCGGAAGGCGGATGGATCGCGACGGAGGGCTTCGCGTTTCGCATGGCATTCACGGTGGTGTTCGACGACGCGACGGCCGACTACGACTTCACGCGCAAGCCCAAGCTCGTGCTCACGCACAAGGGATCGACCGCACCCGTCGCGATCGAGACGACGACGGGTTACGACGGCGAGGTGCGCCACCTGCTGAGAACGCTGCGCGACGGCACGAACGACCTCGCGGCCACGATCTCGGAATCCGTCGAGCTCACGGGCATGCTCGAGGCCGAGCGGCGGGCGCTCGACGTTACCGAGTCGAGCGTGCCGGAGTAGGATCTGACGTACAGGCGGATTCTCGTTCCATTCACCCCTCTCACTCGGAGGCGGCCATGACTCTTCGCCGGTTCGGTCGGTTTCCCGTGGTCGACATCGGAGCGTACGAGCGGCAGTGAGATGGACGAGCGACGCGTCTCTCATCGACAAGTGCGTGCTCTGGGACAACGTGGCCTCGAGGTTCACAGCGCGCTCTTCGGACTGGCGTGGACGACCAGATCACCGTGTCCGACTGCGACGTGCGGAGACCTTGGGAAAAACTGCAGTTCGTTGCATCATGAATGGCCTTGGCGGACCTCGATTCTCTTGGAAACCGAGCACTGGGTAGGCTCGAGGCCTCCCCGGACAAGTTCTCGACGAGACGACGGAGGCATCGATGATTCCCAACATTCCGCGCGGAGCGCTTCTTCGAGTCGCGACGTTCGTCCTGGCCTGTGCCGCGCCGACTCGGCACTCACTCGCGGACGTGCACGTCGTCGACGTGTACGGCACGGGCGACTTCACCGCCGTCCAACCCGCGATCGACGCCGCCGACGACGGTGACACGATCTACATTCGCGGCGGCGGCTATCCGGCCGGATTCTCCGTCGACGACAAGACGCTGTGGATCCTCGGAATCGGGCCCGGCGCCTTCCCCGCGCGGATCAACGACACCGTCGAAGTGAAGAACCTGTCCGCGGGCAAGTTCGTCGTGCTCTGCTCGATCCATGTGATGGGCACCGGACTGCCGACGGGCAGTCCGCTCACGGCTCCCACGGGATTGATCTTGTCGAACAACGC
>CAZQHA010000048.1:0-15065 GCA_964592795.1 uncultured Planctomycetaceae bacterium
GCTGGTCGCACCCATGCTGCTCGAATCGGCGTACGACTCGCGGCACGACACGACGCTCGTGAGCTTGACGCACGCGCGCACGGCGGTGGTCGGCGAGCCCAGCGCGAACGCGTCGAGCGGCTTTCTTTCGGACGCTCGGCGCATGCCGAAGCGGACGGTCGAGCTCTTCGAGCGGCCGGCCGACGTGTCCGACTTCGATCCGTCGACGTCGCTCGGATGGCGAGGGCCCTACCTCGTTTCGTCGACGGGCAGCTACCACATCGACCGCGCGCGCGGGTTCACCGCGGCGTACGGCGAGGAGCACGACCCCGCGATCCTCGATGGCTTCGGCAGCGCGATCGTGCTGCAGATCCCCGACCGGAACGTGGACGGCGTGATCACCCGCGACGACGAGCGTTTCGCGCGCGTCGTGTCCGCGGGTCCGAACGGGTTCCTCGAGACGCCGATCGACGCACACTTCCCGCCGCGGTCCGCCTGCGGCGACGACATCGTCCTGTACTTGCGCGCCGCCGACTCGCGCCCGGATTGAGCTCCATGCGCACTCCCCACGCCTCGCGGCGAGGCCTCACGCTCCTCGAGATGATCGTCGTGCTGATGATCCTCGTGCTCGTCGCCGGGACGGCGTTGACGTCGACGGAGGGCATCGTCGACCAAGGGCGCTACGAATCCACGCGCACGATGCTCGTGAGCTGCGAGGACGCCATCCTCGGCGTTCCGGGGCGCGTCGACGCCCAGAATCGACCGTGGATCACCGGTTTCGTCGCGGACGTCGGACGACTGCCGAAGGTGGTCTCGACGGAAGCGGAGCGGCGTTTCGAAGAGCTATGGCTCAAGTCCGACCTCGTCGAGCCGTTCGCCGTCCAAGTCCCACCGGGTGACCCCGAAGTGCGCGTGCCCGGAGGTTGGCGTGGACCCTATCTGCGCCTCGCCGCGGGCACGCAATCCCTGCGCGACGGGTGGGGCGAGCTCGCGCGCGCGTTGCGCGACGACGACACCGAAGCGGCGATCGGGGAAGAGATCGAGATCGTCGAGACCTTGGGTGCGGACGTGCAAGCGGACGGCGAGGGCTACGACGAGGACTTGTCGATCGTGATCCACCGCACCACCGCGCCCGCGATCGGCCCGCGACACGAGGGCTCCGTCCCGGTGCGAGTCGTGCCGTCGGACGATCCGGGCGCGGGTGCGAACGTGATCGTGCGCGTGTACGGCCCACGCGAGGGCAAGGTCGTCACGCTCGCGCAGCGGACGTTCCTCGCGTCAGGCGGTTCGCAGTCGCTCACGCTGCCCGACATTCCGATCGGCCCGCGCGTGCTGCGCGCCTACCAAGTCGACGATCCCGTTCCCGGTGACGAGGATCCGATCGCGAGCGCGCGCCGCACCGAGCCCATCCACGTCTCCGTCGTTCAAGGCGGCGTTCCGGAGATCACGCTCACGATCCCGTGACGTCATGAGCGCTCGATCCGACTCGACGATCCTGCTCGTCCTGCGCGACTTCATCGCGCGCGCGGACTGCCCGCGCGCCGCTGTGCGAGGCGCCGCTCGCGTCGTCCGGGCTCCGCGTCCGGCGACCGACGACCTGGCGCAGCTGGCGGCATCGGCGCTCGCGCTCGGCGCGCGCCCGAGAGGGCCGGTATGGTTGCTCGCGGAAGACATCTTCTCGCAGTGCGTGACGATGAACGCGCGCGCGCTCCGCAACCTCGGCGACGCGGACGTCGGACAAGCACTCGCCTACGAAGCGCAGCTCTTGTCGGGGATCGAAGCGGCCGAATCGGCGTTCGCATGGACGCCGGTTGCGAGCGACGGCATCGAGAGCGAGTTCTGGATCACGGCGATGCCCGGCGTCGAGCGCGAGCGCGTCGACGCCGCGATCCGAAACGCCGGCGGCCGGCTCGCCGGAATCGCTCATCCGGTCGGCCTGCCGCGTCCCCTCGCTCCCGGCGTCGCCGCCGACGCGGCGTGGAAGCGCATCGAGACGTGGCACGAGCTGTGGGCCGAGGTCGAATCCGGTGCTCGCGGCCCCGCGACCGCGCGCGTGAGACGCGCCGATCCGACGCGGCGGCACCGCGAGGCTCGCGGCGACGTCGCGCCCACGGAGTTGCTCGTCGCGGGACCGGCGACCACCGCGCAACCGGCCCCGAGCGACGCGTTCGTCGCGCGCCTCGAGGACGAGGTCGCGCTCACGACATGGCTCGAGTCATGGTCTCCCGTGCTCGAAGATGTGAAGTCGACGGTGCCGATCCTCTCGCCGCCAGCACGACCGGTGTCGCTGCGCGCGCGGGTCGCTGGATCGATCGCGCTCGCCACGGTCGTCCTAGGCGCCTGTTCGCTCCACTACGCGACTCTGCGATCGAAAGAGAGCGAGCTCACGCGGGAGCTCGCGCGCGTCAGCGAGCCGGCGGAGCGAAAAGCGCGCGACGAACGCGCCGTCGCCGCGATCCAGGCGGAGATCGAGCAGCTCCGCGCGGATGCCGCAGAGCGCGCCTCGCGCGCGCGTCCCGCCGGATGGACGGCTCGGCTTCCGGCGCAGTTGATGGAGCTCCTCGCGTCGGAGACGCCCAACGGGCTCACGGTCAACGAGTTCGAGCTCGGCTGGCGCAGCTCCGCGATCCGGGGTCTGTGCGTCGAGCCGCACCTCGCCGACCGATTGGGCGGCGCGCTCGCGCGCGCGGTCGCGGTCGACGGCTTCGCCGTGTCCCCGAGCACGAAGCGCATGCTCGCGAACGCGTCTTCCGGGCTCTACGAGTTCCAGATCGACCTCGCGCCCGTCGTCGAGCACCGGCACGCGGGACCGGTCCGAGGAGATCGATGAGCCGGCCGTCGACGCCGACCGCGGCGCAAGCGCGCCGGAGGACCGCGGCGATCGTGCTCCTGCCGGCGCTCGTCCTCGCGACGGCGTACGTGTACTTCCCGCGCGCGCGCGTCGAACGCCGCGTCGCGGCGCTCGAGCGCTCGATCCAGTCCGCGCGTGAGCAAGCACCGACGCTCGCTGCGCAAGCGGCCGCGGCGACCGAGCTGGACGCGCTGCGGCGCACCGCCGGCGAGCTCCGTCGTGCCGCTGCGCCGGTCGAGAGCGACACGCACGCAAGCCCCGCCTCGCACACCGACGCCGTCGCGCGCGCGGCGACCGTCGAGAACGTGCTCCTCCTCCTGGCGAAGCACGGCCTGACGTTGACCGAGGAATCGACCGGACCGCTCGGCGTCGAAGCCGCCGCGAGTCCGATGCTCCGCGGCGCGCGCGGTCCCGTGCGCACGCTGCGCTTCCGCGGACGGTACTTCGACGTGCTCGCGGCGCTCGAAGAGCTCGTTGGATCCGACGCGCACGCGTTTCCGCTCCAGCTCGAGATGAAACGATCGCGCGACGCGGGAGGAGCATTGCTGTGGACGCTCGTGCTGATCTGACTCCCGTCGAGAAGCGGGCGACCGCGTCGGATCCGGGAGGGATGCGCGAGCGCCGCTCGGCTCCGCGCTGGGTCCCGGCGGTTCCGTGCCGCGCGACCATCCGGGCCGACGATCGGCGCTGGAGCGGGACCGTCGACGACGTGTCGACGCGCGGCGCCCGACTGCCGCTCGTCGACGGCGACGGCGCCGAGATGCTCGAGCACGGCCGCGAGGTCGCCCTCGAGATCACGTTCGGGCCGCGCACCTACCAGCTGCGCGCGCGCGTCGCGTGGCGCGCGATCGGCGACGACCGCGCGACGATCCTCGGTGTCGAGTACCAGCCCACCGCGGACGGCGACATTCCCACCGTGCTCGACGTGCGCCTCGTCAAGATCGACCCGACGTGGGCGCTGCGCGTCCCCTCGAGCCTCGCGCTGCGCCGCAGGCTCCTGCCGCTCTGCGAAGTCGGCGGCCGCGTCCAGGTGGCATGCGCGGACTTGCAGGACACGTCCGCGCTGAAGGCGCTCGAGCGCTACATCGATCGACCGCTCGTCGCGCAGCAAGCGGATCCCGACTCGCTGGCGCAGGTGCTGCGCAAGATCTACGCGGACGCGCGCGCGAGCGTCGACACCGAGGGCGACGAGCCGGTCGCGCTCTGCGGCGAGCTGCTCCACGCGGCGTGGCTGCGCCATGCTTCGGACATCCACGTCGATCCCGAGCGCGACGGCATCCGCATCCGGCTGCGCGTCGACGGACAGCTCGAGGACTACCGGCGGCTGCCGTCGCGCACGCATGCCGAGTTGCTGAGTCGCATCAAGGTCCTCGGTGGCATGGACATCGCGGAGAAGCGTGCCGCCCAGGACGGTCGCTTCACGCACGACGTCGCCGCGGGCGAGCGCTTCGAAGTGCGCGTGGCGACGCTGCCGACGAAGCATGGCGAGCGCGCGACGCTGCGCATCCTCGCGATCCACGACGACTCGCTGACGCTGGAGCGCCTCGGCATGTCCGCGCGCGATCTCGTGGCGAGCGAGCGCGAGATCCGCAGGCCCCACGGCTTGATCCTCGCGACCGGACCGACGGGCTGCGGCAAGACGACGACGCTGTACGCCGCGCTGCGCCGCATCATCGGCGAGCGCTCGGTGAACGCGATCGCGGTCCAGGATCCGATCGAGTACGACATCCCCGGCGTCGCGCAGGTCGAGGTCGACGCCGCGCAGAAGGTCACTTTCGCGAAGGCGCTGCGGAGCATCCTGCGACACGATCCGGACGTGATCCTGATCGGCGAGATCCGCGACCTCGAGACCGGCGGCATCGCGATCAAGGCCGCGCTGACCGGGCACCTCGTGCTTGCGACGCTGCACACGAACTCCGCGGTCAGCGCGGTCACGCGCCTGGTCGACATGGGTGCCGATCGTTTCCTGATCGCGGCGACGCTGCGCATGGTGATCGCGCAGAGGCTCGTGCGTCTCCTGTGTCCGTTCTGCCGCCGGCCCACGGGCATGAGCGCGGAGCACGCCCGCTCGCTCGGCCGTCCCGACAAGGAGGGCACGACGATCTTCGCGGGCTGCGGCTGCGTGTACTGCGCGGCTCGCGGATACAGCGGGCGCGGCGGGCTCTTCGAGCTCTTCTCGCTCGACGAAGCGACGGCGCGAGCGATCGCGGACGGCTGCGACGAATCACGCCTCGCCGCGATGAGCCGCGAGCGCGGCGTGCCGACGATCCTCGACGACGCGATCGAGAAGCTCGCCGGCGGAGTCACTTCGATCCATGAGGTCCTGTCCGCGGTCGCGACCTGACGCGCACGTAACCGCCGTCCCCAACACACGCGATGCCCTCCTTCACCTTCGTAGCGCGCGACTCCAGCGGCAGCACCCTGAGCGGGACGCGCGAGGCTCCGAGCGCAGCGCTCGCGCTCGGCGAGCTGCGCCGCGCCGGCCTCGTGATCCTGCGCCTCACGAACGCCGGGCCGTCCACCGATCGCGCCTCGGGACGCGGCGTTTGGCCGTGGATGCGCCCGCGAGCGCTCGACGTCGAGGTCGGGCTGCAACAGATCGCGTTCATGCTCCGCAGCGGGCTGCCCCTCGTCGCCGCGCTCAAGACGTGCGCCGCGCAGAGCGAGAGGCGCTCGATGGCGCGCATCTGGACGCAAGTCGCCGAGAGCATCCAGAACGGGTCGAACCTGTGCGATGCGATGTCGCAGCACAAGTGCTTCCCGCGCATGGTGCTGACGATGGTCGCCGTCGGGGAGACGACGGGCAGCCTCGACGTCGTGCTGTCGCGCGCATCCGCGGGCATGACTCGCCACCGCGCGCTGATGGTGAGCCTCGCGACCGCACTGACGTATCCGGCGATCGTCGTCACGATGTCGATCGCGGTCGTCGCCTACATGATGGTCGGCCTGATGCCGAAGCTGACCAAGTTCCTCGCGGCGTTCGGCCGGCGCCTGCCGCCGATGACGCAGTTCCTCGTCGACACGTCGAATTTCATGCAAGCGCACTTCGTCCACGGACTGATCGCGCTCCTCGCGCTGATCGTCGCGTTCTTCGTCGTGCGCGCCTGGCCGCCCGGCCGCGTGGCGATCGACCGCCTGCTGCTCCGGGCGCCGCTCGTCGGGAAGCTGCTCGAGCTCGCTTCGACGGCGGCGCTCTCGCGCAACCTCGGGCTCTTGCTCTCGAGCGGCGTGCGGCTCACCGAGGCGCTGCGCGTCGTCGAGCCGGTCCTCTTCAATCGCCACCTGGCGCTCAAGGTCGCGGCGGCCCGCGAGCGCGTGATGCAGGGCGCGGGACTCTCGGACACGTTGACCGCCTCGAAGGCGTTCCCGCCGTTGCTCACGAACATGGTCGCGGTCGGCGAATCGTCCGGCACGCTCGACGAGGTGCTCGAGCAGGTCGCCGAGTACCACGACGCGCGGCTCCAAGTCACGATCCGCCGACTGGGAACGATCATCGAACCGGTGATCATCCTCGTGCTCGGCGGAGTCGTCGGATTCATCTACATGGCGTTCTTCCTCGCCATCTACTCGATCGCAGGAGGTCGATGATGCTCTCTCCGCATCGCTTGGCAATCGTGTCGGCGCTCTTCCTCACGAGCGCCGCCGCGTTTCCGTTCCAGCAGGATTCACGTCGCGATCCGACGCAGCCGGATCCGCGCATCCTCGACGCGCTCGGCGGCCGGCCGGACGAGGGAAGCGTGCACGGTCCCGCGCCGAGCCGCGCGCGCGCTCCGAGCGTGACCCTGCGGGCGCTCGTCGTGGCCGCGGGACGCGAGGGATCGGCGATCGTCCAGTGCGGCGAGTCGCTGTACAGCGTGCACGCGGGCAGCGTGTTCACGGCGTCGGATGCGGTCGAGATGCGCGTCGTGTCGCTGACGGCCGACGAGATCCGCCTCCAGGTCGTCTCGACGGGCGACGGGCTCGTCCTGCGCTGAGGTGGAGATGAAGCCGTCGTTCGCGTGTCGCGTGGTGCTGGGGTTGTCGTGCGCGCCGGTCGCCGCGCAGGCGCAGGACGTGTTGCTCGAGAAGATCGACCTCCGCGCGATCCCCTTGACCGATGCGTGCCGATTGCTCGCCGATCAGACGGGACTGAACATCGTCCCCTCCGAGGAAGCCGGCCAGCAGAACGTGTCGCTGTACCTGCGCAACGTGACCGGGCTGGCGGCCATCGAGGCGCTGTGCAGGTCGCACCAACTGTGGTTCGCCAAGGATGCGAGCACGAGCATCGTCCGCATCAGCACGACGAAGGAGTACCGCGGCAACCTGTCGCACCTCCGAGAGGAGCAGACCGAGTTCTTCAGCTTGATGTACCCGAACGCGATCGACGTCGGGTATGCGATCCGGAATCTCTTCGGTGCCCGCGTGCTGCTGCGCAGCAACGACACCGACGACGAGGTGATGATCGATCTGCAGGATCGGTTCTCGCGCTTCGACCTGCTCGATTCGCGCACGCAAGGCCTGGGATTGAGCGGCGTGATGGGTCAGGGATACGGGCAGTACGGTTCGGGCTATGGCTACGGATTCGACGGCGGAACGCCCTACGGGTCGAGTTACGCGAACCGAGGCGGGATCCGTCCATACGACGGAGCGCAGGACCCCGCCGCGCAACCGCCGGAGCCGGCGCGCGACACGCCGCTCGATCTCTCCTCCGAGGACATCTTGCGCGTTCAGGAGATGCTGTCCGGCGGCGCGCTCACCGCGTCGAAGCGCGCGGAGCTCTACGAAGTGCTCGCGCGCAACACGCAGTCGCCGATCTACGTGACGATCGCGAACCGTCAGAACAAGCTCGTCGTCCGCACCGCCGACGAGCACGCACTCGAGCAGATCCGCACGGTCGTCGAGAAGCTCGACGTGCCGACCGCGCTGGTGCTGCTCGAAGTGCGCATCCTCGCCGTCGACTTGCTCGACGGCATGAGCTCGTTCTTCGAATACCAGTGGGCCGACGGCAACTTCGCGGGCGAGTTCGCGCAGGGCGACATCCAGAATCCGAGCGACGGGTCGCTCGGTCCCGCCGGCACGGGACTGCAGTCCGGCAATCTCGTCTTTCAATTCGTCGACTCGGCGTTCGGCGCGCGGATGCAGGTGCTCGAGCGCGACAACCGCGTGCAGGCGATCTCGTCGCCGGTCCTCTTGACCGCCAACAACGAGGTGAGCCGCCTCTTCGTCGGGCGCGAGGTGCCGCTCAACCGCAGCTTCTCCGGCGGTCAGGTCGTCGTGAACGACAACACCACGCAAACCGTCCCCGGTTCGACGGCGATCGAGTTCCGCCCGGTCGGCACGACGCTCCTGATCACTCCCAACATCAACGCCGATCGCACCGTCACATTGCGGATCGTGCAGGAGAAGTCCGACGTCGACACGTCGGCGACGGTGCTCGTGCCGGACGACGACGGTTTCCAGCAGCAGGTCGTCAGCGTCGTCAGCTCGCAGTCGGTCAGCGGCACGATCGTCGCCAAGAGCAACCTCGCGGTCGTGTTCGGCGGCTTGATCGAGCAGGGCGTGCGCGACTTGAAAGAGCAGGTCCCGTTCCTCGGCGGCATCCCGCTCGTCGGCATCCTGTTCCAGCGCAAGACGCAGGAGAACATCCGCCGCGAGATCGTCGTCGTCGTACGGCCGTACGTGCTCAGCACGCCCGCCGAGTCGGAAGCATCCTCACGCAACCTCCTCGAGCTGCTCGGCGCAGATCCCGAGAAGCTCGAGATCGAGGCCGGCAGGCACAACACCGACCGGAAGATGCCCGCGTTTCGATTCCACGGCGTCGGCGGAGGCGATCGATGAGCGCGCGACGGAGTCTGTTCTCGTTCCTCGCGCTCGCCGCGATCGCCGGTTGCGCCGCGCCGAAGTCGGACGCGACCGCTCCTCCGAGCGTCGGTCCGCTCGAAGTCGACGTCTCCGACGGCGCACAAGACGATTCGCTGACCGTCGACGCGCTGCGCTCGCGGGTGGACGCACAGCTCGCGCGCGGGGCGTACGCCCTGGCGGAGACCACGGTCGCGCGCCACGCCGACGTAGCGCAGGCGGCGCTGGCGTCGAAGCCGACCGAGACGCTCGGAGAGCTCTTCGATCGCGTCACGGGCGCCGATCCGGTCGACGCGCCGGTCGTGCTGGCGATCGAATCCGCGAGGCGGGAAGGCGCGGCCCACGTCGTCGCCGCTCGCTTCGACGAGGCGGAGCGAGCGTTCGGTCGCGGCGCCGACGCGGCGCGCTCGCGTCCATTCGAGCGCGCGAACCTCTTGCTCCTCCGCTCCGGAGCGGCCGCACACGCGGGGAACCACGGCGCCGCGCGCCGCGCGTGGCGCGAAGCCGTCGAGCAGGCGGCGGCGCTGGCGTCGTCCCCCTATCGCGTTTGTGATCCGTCGTTCTGGCATCGCGCGCAGAATCTGCGCGTCCGCGAGGAACCCTGGCCCGACGCGGCGCTCGCACGGATCGCCGACGTGTGCCGGCGAGACATCGGCACCCGCGTCGGCGGCGACGAGCGAGCCGAGCGCGCGGACGAGCTCCTCTGGACGATGATCGGCGCACAACGTCTCGCACGCGACGAGCGGCGCGCGGCGCTGGTGGCCTTCGGCCGCGCCGAAGCACAGGCACGCGACGCGGCCGCGCGCTCGGCGCTCCGGCTGGCGCAGGCCGAAGCGCTCGCACGCCTCGACGATCGCAGCTCCGCGCAAGCGCTCTTGACGTCGCTCGCGACCGATCCGGCGCCGGAGATCGCACGCGCCGCGTGCGCGCTCCTCGGCGCGATCGAGCTGGAGCAAGGTCGGACCGCGCGCGGGGTGACCCTGTTGGAACGAGCGGTGACCCAGGAGCCGCAGGTCGACTGGCCGCAGCGCGGTCGCGCCGAGGCGAACCTCGGGTTGGCCAAGCTCTTGCTCGGCGACGAGTCCGAGGGCTTGCGGCGCCTCTCCGCCGCCAAGGCGCGCTTCGAGGCGGATCGAGCCTTCGACGACTTGGATCAGTGCCTCGGGAACGAGCGCGAGTACGCGCGCGCCGCGCGGCTAGACTGACCGAATGCTGCGACCGTCCCGCCGCGCCTTGCTCTTGGCCGCGGGCGGCTTCGCTTGCGCGCGAAGCAAAGGAGTGCGCGGAGTCGAGCCGGCCGTCCGCGTGCCGCTCGTCTACGACGAGTACGGCAGCCTGTTCATCGACGCGCGCGTCGACGGCGAGACCGTGCGGCTCGTCCTCGACACCGGAGCGTCGCGCAGCACGCTGTCGACCGAGTTCGCGACGAAGCTCGGCCTGACGATCCGCGCCGGCGATCCCATCGAAGGCAGCGCGGGGGTCGTCGAATCCGGACAGGCGATCGCCGACCTCGAGGTGCCGGGGCTCGGAGCGATGTCGATCGACTTCGCGACGTACGGGTTCGCGAGCTACGACCCCGCGTGCGTGGGGATCCTCGGCTTCGAATTCCTCTCGCGCGCTCCATTCCGAATCCGCTACGGCGAGCGCGTGCTCGAATGGCGAGCGCTGCCGCCGCGCGATGAGCATCCCTTGAAGCTCGACCCGCGCATCCCGCGCATCACGGGGCGGATCAACGGAGCCCCTGTCGACCTGCGCATCGACACGGGCGCCGCGCTCGCGCCGGGCGCGGACGCGTACGTGAACGTCACGCAGGCGCAAGCGAGCGCGCTCGGCCTGGACGGAGCCCCCGTCGCCGTCTTCACGGCCACGGGAACCGGCGGCGCGACGCTCGAGCTGCCGGTCCACGCGCTTGCGTCGCTCGAGATCGGCGGCGTGGAGCTCGCGCGCGCGTTCGCGATCGTCCAGCCGCCGGTCGGCTACTTCGCGCGAGAGGACGCGATCGGGTTCGCGGGAAACTCCGTCCTCGACAAGCTCGAGCCGTACTTCGACTACGCGAGCGCGCGGTTCGGCGTCGGCGACTGAGCACGGCTTCGCGGCTGCGATCGAGCGTCAAAAAATGGTGGGCCCCGCCTGCGATTCGCGCTCCAGTCCTCTGCGCGAAGTCGTCCGGCGGGGCCCGGAGTGACCACGAAACTCGCTGTCATCGCTCGGCGGCCCGGACTAGCTCCCCGGGCGCCGAGCGCGCATTCATGCGCGATCCGTCGTCGCTCCCCGCGTGTCGTCAGGAGTCGCGACCGCGGGCCCACCCACACCTACGTTCCTGAGTTCTGCGATCCGCGAGCGGATCTTGGCCGAGACCGTGCGCTTGCGGCCGTCGCGCACGAACTCGACGCGGATCGTGTCCCCGACCTGTCGGAGTCCGATCTTGTTGCGCACGTCGGCGCTGCTCCGGACCGGCGCGCCGTCGATCGAGAGCAGGATGTCGCCGGCTTCCAGGCCCGCGTCCTCGGCCGCCGAACCGCGCTGTACCTCGTGGATCAGCGCGCCGTGCTCGACGTCCGCCTTGACCTCGCGGATCAGGTCGGGCGTGAGGTCGCGCACGACCACACCGAGCTGACCGCGGTGCACGGAACCGTGGTCGACGAGCTGCCGCACGATCTGCTGCGCCATGTTGATCGGGATCGCGAAGCCGATGCCGACGTTTCCGCCGGTCGGTCCGGCGATCGCCGTGTTGATGCCCACGAGCTCGCCGCGCAGGTTGACCAGCGCGCCGCCGGAGTTGCCGGGGTTGATCGACGCGTCGGTCTGGATGAAATCCTCGTACCCGTCGCGGCCGGTGATGCCCAGGCCGCTGCGGCCGAGCGCGCTGACGATGCCGTGCGTCGCCGTCTGCGTCAGGCCGAACGGGTTGCCGATCGCGACCACGTAGTCGCCGACGCGCAGCTCGTCGGAGTTGCCGAGCGGCAGGCCGGTCAGAGAGTCGGCGTCCACGCGGACGACGGCGACGTCGGAGGACGGGTCGGTGCCGACGAGCTCGGCGGCGAGGTCGCGTCCATCGTGGAGCGTGACCTGGATTCGATCCGCGTTCCGCACCAGGTGGTTGTTCGTGAGGATGTAGCCCTTGTCGGCGTCGACGATGACGCCCGAACCGGCCGCTTGGACCTCGCGCTCGATCCGCCGATCACGGAACCCGAACAGGCGACCGACGGACGGATCGTCGTTGAGGCCCGAAACGCGGCCGCTGACGCCGATGCTGACCACCGCGGGCATCGCCTTGGCGAGCAGGGGCGCCAGCGTCGGCTCGCCGAGCACCTGGGCCTGACGAGACGACGCGCCGCGCTCTTGAAGCGCAGGAGCTGCGACGACGAGCGCGGCGGACGTGACGAGCGGGAGAATCCAGGGGAAGAGTTCGTTTCTCATCGTTGTGTTCCTTGGTGGCCCGGATACGGCGATCGATTCGCTTCTGTTAGTAGTGCACGCGGCGAGGCTCATGAAGGTGCGCGCTTCCAGCCTTTTTCCACGGCCTCACACGATCGCTGCTCCCGCAGGGCATGATGGCCGGGCCGGCGCATGCTCAAGCGGACCCTCCAAAGGCTCGTCGACGTCAAGGACGGCGAGCTGCGCGCACTCGGGTGGTCCTGCGCGTATTTCTTCTGCGTCCTGACGTGCTACTCGATCCTGCGGCCGCTGCGCGACGAGATCAGCGCCGGCGCCGGACGCGACGAGCTCCCGAACCTGTTCCTGTACACGTTCCTCGGGACGCTGCTCGCAAACCCCGTCTTCGCAGCGCTCGTGACGCGGTTCCCGCGCCGGAAGTTCATCCCGATCATCTACCACTTCTTCGCGCTGAACCTGCTCGCGTTCTATCTGCTGCTGCGCTTCCTGCCGGAGGAGCGAGCGGGCCAGGCCGCGCAAGTGTTCTTCGTGTGGATCAGCGTCGTGAACATGTTCCTCGTCTCGCTCTTCTGGAGCTTCATGGCGGACATATTCGCGTGGGAGCAGAGCAAACGGCTGTTCGGCTTCATCGCGATCGGAGGCAGCTTGGGCGCGGTCGCGGGCTCGGGGATCACGGCGTTGCTCGCGAAGCCGATCGGAGCGGTGAACCTCTTCCTCGTCTCGATCGTGTTCCTCGAGCTCGCGGTGTTCGCCGTCGCGAGGCTCATCAGGATCTGCAACGTGCACGACGAGCTTGCGACGCGGCCGGAGACCGCCGAAGCGAGCCCGATCCTCGAGGGCACGGATCGGGGTGGGATCTGGACGGGGATCCAGCTCGTGTTCCGCTCGCCGTACCTGTTCGGGATCTGCCTTTACCTCCTTTTCTATACGTGCAGCTCGACCTTCTTCTACTTCGAGCAGTCCTCCATCCTCCGCGACGCGGTCGCGACTCGCGACGAACGCACGGCGCTGCTCGCACGCATGGATTTCGCCGTCAACGTGATTTCGATCGGTATCCAGTGCTTCTTGACGGGACGGATCATCAAGGCGTTCGGCGTCGGATTCGCGCTGTTCTCGCAGCCTCTGCTCGCGATGGCGGCATTCGCGTGCTTGGGATTCTCGCCGACGCTCGCGGTGATCGTCGCCGCGCAGGTCCTCCTGCGTGCGGCGAACTTCGCGACCGCGAAGCCGGCGCGCGAGGTCCTTTACACGGTCGTTGGACGCGAAGCGAAGTACAAGTCGAAGAACTTCATCGACACGTTCGTCTACCGCGGCGGCGATGCGCTCGCGGCTCGCGTCTACGAGTTCTTCGAGAAGCGTCTCGCGCTGAACCTCAGCCAACTCGCGTTCGTCGGCATCCCGATCACGATCGGGTGGGTGATCGTTGGACTCTTGCTGGGCCGCAAGCAGGAGCGTCTCGCCCAAGCGCGCGGCGAGTCGACCGCGGGCGTCAGCGCGCCGCCGCGCTGACCGGGTCGTACCAGAACAGCGCGTCCAGCTTCTCGCGCACGTCGCGGAGCACGTTCTCGGGAGCTTCGCGGAGGTCGATCCACGCCCGCACCGGCTTCGCGTCGGGCTGGAGCGTCTCGAGGCTCGCGACGTCGGACGGTGAGAGCTGGCCGCGACTCTTCAACTCGGGTGACTCCGCGAACGCGAGCCCGATCCGCACGCCGTCGGAGAAGCGCTCGCGCAGCTGCGCGCCGAAGGCACCGGACGCCCGCGCGAGGTCGGTCCAGACGTGGACGCGTCCGCCCTCGCCGGCCAGCTCGACCGCGCGCGCGACGTTGTCGCCGAGCACGCGGGCGTGCGCGGTCGGATCCGTGCCGTCGATCGCCGCGCGCATCACTTCCTCCGCCTGGATCAAGAACTCGACGTTCCGTTTCGCGCGCTGCCACTCCGGCTCGCTCGACGCCTTCACGTGCGCCTCGCGGTTGTCCTCGATCATCGCGAGGAGCTCCGGCAAGTACGACATCGTCACGTAGCGCAGCTCCGGCGAGGCGCTCGCGAAGCGCGGCCGGCCCTGCGGATCGACCTGCCGCAGCGGCGAGAGGATCGACGTGATGCGCGGTGCGGCCTCGTAGTCGACCTTCTGGACGTAGTCGCCGACCTCTTGCGCGGCGAGCTGCGTGTACTGCACGTCGATCCCCGCGATCCGCACCTTGTGCGCGTGGCTCGGCTTCGAGTTGAAGGCGCGCAGCCACGCGATCGTGTCGAGGAACTCGCGCGTCATGAAGCGCGGATCGCGCAAGCTCTTCACGATCGCGACCAAGTCGCCTTTTCCCGCGACGACGTACTCGTCGAGGAGCGCGCTCTCCGTCGCATTGGCATCGATGGCGAGGACGCGCACGTCCTGGCTCGAGACGGCGTGCTCGAGCAGCGCCCGCTGGAGAGCGGCGAGCTCGCGAGCTTCACCGAACGACGCGTCGCCGAAGCACACCACGCGCGGCTTGCCGATGCGCTCGCCGATCGCGGCGACGCTCTCCGGATCGCGCGTGATCGCGATCGCATGCTCGCGAATCCAAGCGGACGCGTCCGCGGAAACCTGCGGCGCGATGACGAAGAGAAGCGCGATGAGGTGTTCCATCGTTCACGAATACGTTAGCGGTCCGTGCGCGCGCTCGCATCGGCGAGAGCTCACGGATACCCTCTGCGGCTCCCCCCGGCCCGGAATACGAGATGACCCACGCGAACACTTCCGATCGCTCCTTCTTCGGGCATCCCCGCGGGCTCGCCACGCTCTTCTTCACGGAGATGTGGGAGCGCTTCAGCTACTACGGGATGCGCGCGATCCTCGTCCTGTTCATGACGACCGCGACGATCGACGGCGGGCTGGGATTCCCCAAGGCCGACGCGGCGATCGTGTACGGGATCTACACCTCGCTGGTGTACCTCCTGCCCGTGCTGGGCGGATGGCTCGCCGACAAGTACTTCGGGATGCAGCGCGCGGTGCTGTACGGCGGCA